>DAOVMB010000291.1 GCA_030630905.1 Sedimentisphaerales bacterium | reverse complement strand
TTTTCTTTTTTGTCATAATTTACCTCGTATTCTTACTGCACGTAATAATATCTTACGTACATAATAAGCCAATGTTCAACAACAAAATAAAAATAAAAGGTAAAAAGGTGAAAAAACACGAAAAAGAGGCTAATAATCAAGGTAAAAAAGTAAAATATTCAAAAAAAAGCCACACGCCAGCCTTCGGCCGGAAACTCGAAATCCGAAACAATATTAAAATCTCAATCTCAAATGTTCAAAACATTATGTTTGGGTCTTTGAATTTCCGGTATTCGAATTTGTTTCGGATTTAGAAATTCGAGTTTCGGATTTGCAGGAGATGCTCGTTTTTAGCAGTAAAAAACTACTAAACCCGGCGGTTAAAACGGCCGATTCTGTTGCTTGTGTTAGCTTTCTAAAAGAATTAGAAAATTTTCTTTGACAATAGATATTGTAGACCGATAATTGTCGCTGAAGGATTTGTTATCGGGTGTAGTAAACGACAGCCAATGGATTGGCTCCTCAGCGAGCGCATCTCGGTCTGCATGAGTGGTATTTAATGACTAACGAGACAAATTACGATACGGTGTTTGGTAAGATGGCGGTGGAGCACGGCCTGTGTACGGACGATGAGCTTCGTCATTCGCTTGGAGAGATGGAATCCCGCCGGAAGATCAATCCTGTGATCCTGAAAGACCTGATGATCGAGCTTGGCTTTGTGACGGCGAGCCAGGCCGAGCGATTGAAGATCGACATTAAAGATAGCAAGGTTGCCGTTAAGCAGATTCCCGGCTACAAAATTATCGGCAAGCTCGGTGCCGGGGCGATGGCGATTGTTTATAAGGGCAAGCAGTTGAGCCTGAACCGGATGGTTGCGATTAAAGTGCTGCCGAAGCGGTTCAGCGAGAATCCGGAATACGTCGAGCGGTTTTATAAGGAAGGTCAGGCCGCGGGTAAGCTGAACCATCCGAATATCGTGCAGGCGTTCGACGTCGGCGAGGCGGGGGGGTATCACTATTTTGTGATGGAGTACGTCGAGGGTAAGACGATTGCTGATGATTTGTCGGCGGGGAATGTCTTTGGCGAGGCCGAGGCGCTTGATATCATTATTCAGGTCGCACATGCGCTGGAGCATGCTCATGCTTGCAGCCTGATCCACCGTGATGTCAAGCCGAAGAATATTATGATTAACACGAGCGGGATCGTGAAGCTTGCTGATATGGGTCTGGCGCGAGAGACGACGGATATCGAGGCCGCACAAAGCGAGGCCGGCAAGGCTTACGGCACGCCGTACTACATCGCGCCGGAGCAGATTCGAGGCAAAATCGACATCGACGGCAGAGCCGACATCTACGGCCTCGGGGCCACGCTCTATCACATGTTGACGGGCCGAGTTCCGTTTATGGCGGAGGATTCCGCTGATGTTATGCGAAAGCACCTCAGAGAAAAGCTAATTCCGCCGGACCACATTAATACTTCGCTGTCGGCAGGTGTTTCTGAGGTTGTTGAGATTATGATGGCCAAGCGGCGGGAAAACCGCTACAAAAACATCGAGGAGCTCCTGTTGGATTTAGAGGCCCTACGCAACGGCAAGCCCCCGCTTCAGGCCCACAAAAGATTTGATGTCTCGATGCTTAAGCAGTTGGAAAAGGGAGAAGTCGTTGAAGTCAAGGAAAAGGTTTATCAGGAGGAGGCCATCGCCAATTACCGAATGGCGATATTGGTTTTAAGTGCCGTCACGTTTGCGTTCTTCATGGTCATTCTTCTCCTTCTTTTGCTCAGATAATCCAAAATATTGTCATCCCCGCGAAAGCCGGGAATTGAATCGTTAATCGTTAATCAATAATCAATAATTATTAACTTATGCCCCGAGGTGGTGCACATTTTTCTTCCGAGGAGTTGGTTCGCATCCTCAGCCATTACGACGTCGGCGTCATTCATCAGATCAAGCCCCTGTCCGGCGGCAATCGTCGCGCGCCCAAAATGGTAGTCGTCTCCGAGCAGGGCAAATTCCTCCTGAAACGCCGCCCCCGCGGCAAGGACGACCTCTATCGCGTCGCCTTCGCCCACGCCGTCCAGACACACCTGGCCGGGAAGGCTTTCCCCGTTACGACTTTGCTCGCCACTCGCAGCGAGAACAATACAATCCTGCAACTCAACAATCACATCTACGAGTTCTTCAAATTCGTCTCCGGCACTCGTTACGACGGCTCGCCCGAAGCGACAACCGATGCCGGCAGGCAATTGGCCAACTTTCACCGGCGCCTCGCCGATTTCGCCCACGAATGGAAGCCGCTCCAGGCCAGCTTTCACGATTCATCGACCGTTCGCACGCATCTAAGGACCATCGGCTCCGACCGAACGGCCAAGCCCAGCGGCAAATTGCAGGCCACCGCTGAGGCACTGACGATTCTCTATAACGAATCGAGCATCCGGGTAAACCAATTGGGCTTCGATTCCTGGCCTCCCCAGGTCATCCACGGCGACTGGCATCCGGGCAATATGCTCTTTTCCAAACACAAGGTCGCCGTCGTGCTCGATTTCGATTCGATCCGGGTCGCCCCCTCCATAGTCGATCTTGCCAACGGCATGCTGCAATTCTCCATTGTCGGCGGCCGGCCTAATCCCGCCGACTGGCCAGATTATTTCGACCAGGACAAACTCCTGCAGTTCCTTCACGGCTACAAAGAAAGGGCGGTTCGAGAACCGACCCTCCTGGATGAATATAAGCTGCAGGCCCTGGTCGATTTGATGATCGAGACGATGATCGCCGAGGCGGTTCTGCCAATCGCCGCTACCGGCTTCTTCGGCCACCTCCACGGCACCGATTTTTTGCTGATGATCCGCCGAAAAGCAGAATGGCTCAAAAAAAACCGCGATCAGCTTACGGAGTTGATTTCCGGCCGATAGTCGCCGAAAAACCGTATTTAAGCTCCCTATAGTACCGCATTTCGCAAGTCTAGCTACTATGCCGTCATTTCGACCGAGCGAAGCGAGCGGAGAAATCTGATAAAAAAGCAATGTTCATTTTTCTCAATTCGACCCGGCACCAGTGGTGCGGGCTAAACGGTATTCTATCTTTTTTCACTTTTTTTTCATTTTTTTCAATTTTGTTATCAACATTTTAGCTCTGAGATTCGCTCTGTTAGGTAATGGCACAATAGTAAATATGGAGTATTAGATATGTATGGATACGTTTCAGGCAGTAATAACGCGGAAACGGGCGAAATCATCCTCGACAAATCTGAAGAATTCGAGAAATTGAAATCGGAATTCCCCGAGCATGAGGTTTACCTGTTTTCAGGTACCGATATCGATATGGCCTTATTCTTAGCGCCCGGCGTCTCGGCTATGCTAATAGAAACAAGAGCTTCGCCGGACAAGATTTTTTGAAAGAGTCGTTTATATAGCGTATTGCGTGTATCGTATTACGTAATTCCGTCAAACACGAAGGAACTACGAAGAAAGAATAATAAATAGAAAATAGTAAATAATAAATGACAAGGTATTCTGTATTCTGTCTTTTTATGCCTTTTCGCAGAAAAAGACGAATTTTATTGTTTTTTTGCTCGTTTATGGGTATTATATGACCAGAGGCGTAATACAACAAAGAACGCAAAACTTCATCGAATCGCCTGCTTGTCAAACCGCACCTGTTTAGCCGTACTTCGGGTCTACCCGGAGAAATTCGAAGATAATATTTAGTCTGTAAGAGATACTACACTATGGCGAAAAAGGACACATCGATAGTCCTGGTCGAGCAGGTACAGAGCAAAATTCTGTTTCTCCGGGGCGAGAAGGTGATTGTGGACTCGGATTTGGCGGCCCTGTATGGAGTCCCCACGAAACGGTTGAATGAGCAGATCAAGCGCAATCATGAACGTTTCCCGCCGGATTTCATGTTTCAGTTGACCGCCGAGGAGGTAGAAGTTTTGAGGTCGCAAATTGCGACCACAAACAAGGGGAGCGGAGGCAGGCGCTACAAACCTTATGTTTTCACAGAACACGGCGCCATTATGGCCGCAAGTGTATTAAACTCCGAGCGAGCTGTTCAGACAAGCATCTATGTGGTCAGAGCGTTCGTGAAGCTGCGTCAGATGCTTGCACCGTACAAAGAACTAAAGGGCAAGCTCGATCAGCTTGAAAAGAAGCTGCAAACCCATGACAAGCAGATTATTGCCGTTATCCAGGCAATCAAGTTGTTGATGCCGCCGCCGGAGGATAAGCCGAAAGGAAAGTTCGGATTTCACAAGAAAAAGACAAGATCAAGCAAAGGAATCTATTAGATGCAAACCATAAGATGAACTCTGAAATTCCCTTGCGACATACGATCCTTCGACTATGCTCAGGACAAGCATGCGACATACGATATACGAATTTATATGGGAAGGTTTTCGAGGATGAGAATTTTAATTAGACAGTGTTACTTAGATTTTAATAGGTGACTGTCCCTAGCATCCCAGCATCCACAGTATAAAAATATTTT
>DAOVMB010000059.1 GCA_030630905.1 Sedimentisphaerales bacterium | reverse complement strand
GGGACGGTCAGCCCACAGTGGGCGCACCAGGATATCGGTATCGAAAGCAACGCCGCAGAGCCACTGTATGTGGCCGTGTCCAACAGTGCAGGCTCACCTGCGGTGGTGGTACACGATGATCCGGCCGCGGCAACGATAGATGCCTGGACCGAATGGGTTATTCCATTGCAGGCTTTTGCCGATCAGGGCATAGTCCTGACCAACGTTGACAGGATCGCGATTGGCCTGGGTACTAAAGGCAATACCACGATCCCCGGCGGTTCGGGCAAGATGTTCTTTGACGACATCCGGCTGTACAGGCCGAGAGAAGCTGCTGAATAGTAAAACCGCTCTTGTGGGAATGACAGCAGTATTTGTATGATTTCGGGGCCTATGCCAATCAGTGCGGCATAGGCCCCGGTTATTTGCATGTGCTTTTCTTCTCTTGCTATTTGATTGCTTTTCTGCTTTATTAAGCGGCTATGGAAAGCAATCTTTTTAGCTTATCGGGGAAAACGGCATTAGTCACCGGCGGCAGTCGAGGCATCGGGCTTGCCATCACCAAAGGCCTGGCCGAGCATGGAGCGGACGTTGCAATCGCAGCCCGCTCGAAAGATCAGCTCGAAGTAGCCGCCCGGCAAATTCATGCCGACACCGGCAGGAAAATCCGGCCCTTCCCGTTCGATCTTAAGGACATAGAAGGCATAGATGAATTCTTCAAAAGCGTCATCGCCGAAACGAAAGGCATAGATATTCTCGTCAATTGTGCCGGGACGACCATTCGCGGGCCGGCCGAAGATGTCGATCTCAAGACATGGAACCAAGTCATTGAGGTCAATCTTACTTCCGCGTTCGTATTGTCACAGGCGTTTTGCCGGCATCGAAAAAAGACAGGCAAGGCCGGCAGGATTATCAATATCGGCTCGCTGACGTGCCATGGCGCCCGGCCCACAACAGCGGCATACGCCAGCAGCAAGGGCGGCCTGCTGATGCTCACGAAAACGCTAGCCGTCGAATGGGCCAAGTACAAAATTAATGTAAACGCTATCGGGCCGGGCTATATCACTACGGAACTGACCGAACCGCTTTGGACTAACGAGGATTTCAACAAGTGGGTCCTCTCAAAAACTCCGCTCGCCATGTGGGGCAAGCCTGAAGACCTCGTGGGCACAACGATCCTGCTCGCCTCGCGCGCGGGCGATTTTATCACCGGACAGATCATCTACGTTGACGGCGGCTGGCTCGCTCTGCTTTAGGGCGTCATCGTGAGCCGGCTCATTCTGATTGTTAAGGAGAAACATGATGAGTAGAATTCACAAACAACGCTATGTATCAATCTTCTTTTTGCTAACAACCTGTGTCGTTCTTATCGCACAACTTTCGGGCTGCGCTTCAGCAACAAAATCCGATAAGCCGGCGCGGACGGTCTGGTTGTCATCCTTGAATCTGGAGAAAATGACGGCCGGCTGGGGCACACCTCAGAAGGACAAATCCATCCAGAGCAAACCGCTAACAATCGCAGGCCGCACATTTGACAAAGGCATTGGCACTCACGCCGCCAGCTTGATGTACATCGATTTGAAAAATTCGTGCCGGAGCTTCTCAGCTTACGTCGGCGTTGATGATGAAGTCAACGGCAAAATCGGCAGCGTTCGCTTCCGCATATACGGCGACGGAAAACTGCTGTTCAACAGCGGCGTTCTCAAGGCCGGCGATCCGGCGAAAAAGGTCGATATCGATCTGACCGGCTGCAAGACTTTAACGCTGTCGGTCGATCCGGCCGGTGATAACACGAGCTTTGACCACGCCGACTGGGCTGATGCTGCGTTCGTTGTCGCCGGGGAAAGTCCCGAGGCCATCGATGCGCCCGTCTTAAAAGAAGAAAAAGTTATCTTAACGCCCAAACCTGGTCCAGAGCCGCGGATCAACGGGCCGAAAGTATATGGCTGCCGGCCCGGCAGGCCTTTCATTTACCGCATCCCATGCCTGGGCAAACGGCCCATCCGCTTCAGTGCGGAGAATTTGCCGCCGACGCTCAAGCTGGATACGGCTACCGGTATCATCACAGGCACTGCCCCGGCCAAGCTCGGCGAATACCCCGTTACTCTCAAAGGAACCAACCGGCACGGCTCGTCGCAGCGGACTTTCAAAATCGTTGTGGGAGATATGCTGGCGCTGACTCCACCGATGGGCTGGAATAGCTGGTACATCCACTATAACCGCGTCACCGAGCAGCACATGCGCAATGCGGCAGACACCATGATCGACTCCGGCATGGCGGATACCGGCTATATGTATGTGAACATCGATGACTGCTGGATGAAGAAGCGCGGCGACGAGCCTTACCGTGACGCCGACAAAGCAGTCCTGCCCAATGCCAAGTTTCCGGACATCAAGTCAATGGTGAGCTACATTCACAGTAAGGGGCTGCGTGCAGGCACCTATATATCGCCCGGACCGTGGACGTGTGCGGGCTATGTGGGCAGCTATCAACACGAGCAGATCGACGCCGAGAGATTCGCCGAGTGGGGATTTGATTTTCTCAAGTATGACTGGTGCAGCTACGGACAGGTTTACCAGGAACGTATGAAGCAGACCAGGGATGACCTGTTGGAAAAGAAGCGGCCTTACCGGCAGATGGGCGATATCTTAAAGCAGCTCGACCGGGATATTCTGCTGAACCTGTGCCAGTATGGTATGAGCAATGTTTGGCAGTGGGGCGGCCAGGTCGGTGGGCACTGCTGGCGGACGACCGGGGACCTGGGCCTGGCCGGCGGGGCCGACCTGCCGGGATTCTACCATATCGGCCTGAGCAACGCCCAACATTGGCAGTACGCCAAACCGGGGCAATGGAACGATCCCGACTACATCCTTATCGGCTGGGTCGGCAATGCCCGTGGCATGGGTGAGGGCAAACCCACCACCCTGACGCCGAATGAGCAGTATTCGTATATGTCGATGTGGTGCCTTATGGCCGCCCCTTTGATCTTCTCCGGCGATATGGATAAGCTCGACGAATTCACGCTCAACATCCTGTGCAACGCCGATGTTATCGAGATCAATCAGGACCCGCTGGGAAAACAAGCCCCGATTATTACCCGGACGGACGAGTATTTCATCATGGCCAAGGACATGGAAGACGGCTCGAAAGCCGTCGGCCTGTTCAACACCACCGAGATCGAAACAAATATCGCCGTCTCGTGGAAGGACCTCGGCATAGAAGGCCCCCACCGGGTTCGCGACCTGTGGCGGCAAAAGAATCTGGGCACATACAAAAACCGTTTCGAAGCAAAAGTACCAAGACACGGCGTGTCGCTCGTCCGCATCTTTCCCACGGACAGCACCAAATAGGCCCGGCAAGCCTTGCGAAAAAGGAGAGGAACAAAATGAAAAAACAAACAATAATAACCGCAGTGTTGTCACTCTGCATTCTGCTCTCAACCGGTACACAAGCAAAGTCCAATGATAATTCCGGCGCGCCAACAATCTCCGTGACCAAATTGGATTTAAGCGATAAGGTTCTCAGGTTAAGTTACGAGATAAGAAACGACACCAAGCATGATATCTGGACATTTGAAGGAGTGGGTGGATACGATATAGGCGCTGAAGTATTCATGGAAGAAGACAATCAAACACTTTTGCTAAGGTGTCGACTCGATATACCAACACAGCCAGGCATCGAGACCCCCTCTTTTGACGGCAGGTATATTCACTTAGCACCCGGTCGAAGCTTATCTGAGTCAGTCTCTCTCCCTATCCCTGTGCGGCCGTATTACGGATTTCGTGCGTGGTCCGAAGAGCCGGGTATTCTATATGCAAAACGCCTTGCTTTTGAAATAGGCTATTATGTTGGTGACCTGCGCGAGATAATTCGTAGCAGACTCGTAAAAGAAAAGATGTCAGATCCTAAAAAGTCACGTGCCTATCCGGACAATTCGAACAAACTTATTGAATGGTTTGCTGGAAAAGGCGTACTAACTTTCAACGAGATGAATGAAGGTTTGAGGTCAAGGGATGAGGAAGTCTTAATCCCATATACAGATCGACTGCTCAAAGGTGAGCAGCCATTACGGATTACAATCGATGGTCTGCGTATTCCATATGAGGAGAAGGGATACCCATCACAAAGGCATAAGCTCCCCGATTTGACTTCTTGTACAAAAATCGACATTCGCTATCAACCTTCAATGCTTGAATATTTCTTCCCATATGACAGCCAGCAGAGTCTATTAAGTCTGGCAGAGATTCACTATCTAAGGACCGTACGCAAGATCATTTTAGAAGACAGGGAAGATATCGAGGCTATTATTAGTGACGTAAGAAATAGTATCCCCACAATTTATGGGATTGTTCGTGAAAGAACCGCCGCTTATATCATTTTCTATGATGGAAGTGAATCCTTGATTTCTTTTCCAATATACAATTCAGCTTCCATTGTAGATAGTGAAATGCAAGTTTACACAAGCGCTGAAGGTTTTGAAAGCCTGAAGGTGGTGACTCCCCTGATACATCGAATTCACTTGTGTGTAGAGTGCGCCGCCAATCTGAAAGATCTCTGGAATCGATTTCAATTGTATTATGAGGCTGAGAAGAATCGCACAAAGGTTTCATCTAGCAATGATGAAATCATATATCCTCCACCAGCAAAATGGTGTGATGCTATGATGCCGGCCTATAAGAGTATAGGCATGCTCAATTACTGGATTAGGAAGCCACTTATTTGCCCTGCCAATAGTGAAGTTAGTAAATGCAACTACGCGATGAATCCGAATTGCAAATATGATTCTCAACCAGACACGGTTCTCTTGTTCGAGACCAAAGCTGGCTGGAATCAGCACGGCGGGCCTGAATTGTTTACATTTGATAATCACGAACCAAAGGGAGGGTGTGTTTTGCTCAATGACGGCACGGTCAAATTCATTCGTACAAAAGAAGAACTCCAACAGCTTCGATGGAAATAAATCGGTCTATCAAATAGTACTGTTTCTATTAGATTAGTATAACTTTTTATTCTGTCATTCCGGCCTTGAGCCGGAATCCAGAAACTCAACAATGGATTCCCGCCTTCGCGGGAATGACAAAATGTGGCAAGGATTTTTAGAAACGGCAATAGCAATGCACTTGTCTTGCGATTGCTTCTGTGTTATCCTGCTGGTCGGTAAAAAAAATAAACTCTGATAACCTTGCGATGCTATCTGCTGCGATGTATTGCTACTGATTTTCCAGGAGTTTGTTATTATGAATAGTCGTCAATCCAGAATTTTTGCTGTAGCCTTCATCGTGTTTGCAGGCTTAATTTCTCGTATGTCGTCTGTCGTATTTGGTATATCGAGCGACAAACCACTGGTTCTTGTCACGCGAAGTCGTACCCCGCTGGCCGATGATACAGGCCGGTTTAGAGTCGTTCAGAGTAAAGTCCAGTGGGATCCCAAACAAACTGCAATCATTATCTGCGATATGTGGAACCAACACTGGTGCAAGGGAGCCACCGAGCGGGTATCGGAGCTTGCGCCGTATATGAACGAAGCGGTCTCCAAGGCACGAAATAAAGGTGTGTTGATTATTCATGCACCGAGCGGCACGACTGAGGCCTATGCGGACCATCCCGCCCGCAAGCGGGCGCAGGATGCGCCGAAAGCGATGAACCTGCCGGACGGGATCGGCAAATGGTGCAACTGGATCGACGGGAACGAAAAGACAGTCGGCTATCCGATCGATCACTCCGACGGCGGCTGCGACTGCGAGCCGAAGTGCGAACAGGGCAGTCCATGGCGAAGCCAGATAGATACGATTGAAATTAAAAGCGACGATGCTATTAGCGACTCGGGCGGCGAAATCTGGAACCTGCTCGAACAGCACGGTATCAAAAACGTTATCCTCATGGGCGTTCACACAAATATGTGCGTGCTCGGCAGGCCCTTCGGGCTGCGCAACATGGCGAGGTTCGGCAAAAACGTCGTACTTATGCGGGACCTGACCGATACGATGTACAACTCGCGGATGCGCCCGGTAGTCAGCCATTTCACCGGCACGGATTTGGTCGTCGAGCATGTCGAGAAATACGTTTGTCCGACAATTACCTCAACGGTCTTTACCGGCGAATCGCAGTTCTGCTTCAAGAATGATAAGCGCCCTCGCGTGGTCTTCATATCGGCAGAGGGTGAATATGGAGCCGTCGAGACGCTGCCGGAGTTTGCACACGAACTGAAAATGAAATACGGCCTTTACTGTGAAATACTTCAGGGCAACACGGAAAAGAAGGGCAGGGACCGCCACGAACTGGCCGGGCTGGAGGCACTGACGAATGCGGATTTGGCGGTGCTGTTTATGCGGCGCAGGGCATTAGCGGCCGAGCAGATGCAGTATTTCCGCGACTACCTCGACAGGGGCGGGCCATTGATCGGACTGAGAACCGCCAGCCATGCGCTGGACACCCGGGGCAAAGCCCCGGAAGGTCACGCCGAATGGCCCAAGCTTGATCCAGAGGTCTTAGGCGGCAATTACCACGGCCATCACGGCAACGGACCGAAGTGCACCGTCACGGCAGCCGCCGGAGCAGCCAGCCATCCGATCCTTGCCGGCGTGAAACTACCGCTGACAAGTGACGGCTCGCTATACGAAGTCAGGCCGCTGGCCAAGTCGACAAAGCGGCTATTGGTAGGCACGATCCCCGACAGGGAACCCGAACCGGTCGCCTGGACCAATCAATACAAGAAATCCCGCATTTTTTACACATCGCTCGGGCACCCGGACGATTTCCAGAATGCGCCGTTTCGCCGAATGCTGATCAACGCCGTATTCTGGGCGATGAATAAACCGGCGCCAAAGGCAAAATGAAACGCAGACAATTAAGAGCCTGCACAATGAAGCAGATACGCACCCTATTATAGGTCGTAGCAGTTTAGCGAATAAAATAAACGTCTCATCAACAACGCAAACACCGAATAAGCCAGCCAATAGCGAACGACTTACCAGACACGAAATGCCAGAGCGAATATGGCAGCATGATGTCAGAAACGGGCGGCCAAAGCAAATTTTACACAAACTTTACTTTACCCCTTGTCAACCGTTGATATATGATAGACGTCTATAAGGGTAGATGGAGTTAATAGCCTCGATGGAAAACACGGACAAAAGTTTAATCGACGCCCATCGCCAGGGCGATCCGGCAGCGTTCGGCGAGCTTGTACGCCGATATGGAGATAACTTATTGGGATATTTGATACGAATGAGCGGAAACCGAGAACAAGCCGAAGACCTTTTTCAGGAGACATTCAAACGAGTGCATGAAAAAGCCCATACATTTCGAGGCCCTCAGTTTAAGGGCTGGCTGTTCAAGATCGCCACACACGTGGCTTTAGACGGGATGCGTCGAGGCAAACGCATCAAAGCAATATCGCTAAATCAGCAGCTCGATTGCGACAATCCGAACAGCGAGCAATTAGGCGCAGTCGCCTTGGCGGATAATTCGTGTAATCCATCCGAACAGGCGTTGAAGGTCGAGCAAACCGAACAGGTCCGGCGGGCGATTCAGTTATTACCCGAAAGACAGCGTGCAACACTTGTCCTGGCGTACTATCAGCAGCTCAGTTACCCCGATGTGGCAGAGGTTTTGGGCTGTTCGGTCGGAACCGTGAAAACACAAATGTTCAGAGCACTTAGGACGCTGGCGCATAACTTGCCTGAGATTTAAGTAGAAACAAAATGGAAAATCATCTTACAGAAAATGAGTTGATCGAATACCGATTCGGATTAAGCTCGGAACAACAGCAGAGCACAAGTTCCGAGCATCTGGCAGGCTGCGCCGAGTGCCGGGAGCGTTTAGAGCAGCTAAATAAAAAGTTCGCCGCACTCGACCTGCTGCGGGAAGATGCACACGTACCTGAGGCATTGATTTCTGAAGTTTTGGAGCAGGCCGGACAGCCGGCACGGAGTAAGATCGTTCCATTCTACAAGTCGCCCTGGATAGGAGCAGTCGCTGCAGCATTGGTCGCCGGATTTGTGCTGCTGATGGGTAATCTGAATACAGACAAATCGACCCAGCAGCAATTTGCGAGAGAGCCAAAGTCGGAGGGCAGGATAGTAAGTAAAGAATCAGGAGCCAAAGGCGAAGCACAAGCAGATTCACCGGTGAGAACGTTGGCGCAGGACACAGATGCAAAAACAGATATTGCAGCAGGAACATACATATCGGAGCCAATATCCGAGCAGCCGCCTTTTGCGCCGGCAAGCGCTATCGAATTAGTGACACTGCCGAGACGGGACAAGGTGCAGCTTACGATTTATAACTCGGCGGATTTGACGCTGGTGCGGGAGCGGCGGAATCTAACGCTCAAAAAAGGCTGGAACTGGCTGCAGTTCATGTGGGCCAATACGCTGATCGACCCGACCTCGCTGAGTTTAGAGCCATTGAAGCAGGCGGGTAAAATCGACATACAGCAGTTAGTTTTTCCAGCGAGGCTGCGGGAGCTTGGCCGCTGGCTCATTCGTTCGGAGGTCAGCGGCCAGGTACCGTTCGAGATAACATATTTCACCAGCGGCATATCCTGGCGCGCGTTTTACATGGGCACGTTTTCACAGGATGAAAAGACGATGAAAATGCAAGGCTACGTTCGTGTCGGTAACAACTCCGGCGAAGATTACGAAAACGCCCAGACCAGGCTGATTGTCGGTCAGGTCCATATACTTGACGAAATCGCTCAATTAGCAAGACGCCAATATCCTTATAACAGGCCGGGAATGGAATTTAAGACCGAGGAAACTTGGGCTGAGCATAGCAGGCTTAACGAAAAGTGGGAATTCGCGACGAAGAGCCTTGGAGAACGTCTTGACGATTTTGATGTTTTGAAACGTAAGGATATCAAGAAAGAAGGCCTGAGCGAATACTTCCTTTATACAATTGAAGGGACAGAAACCATCCCGAACGAATGGGGCAAAAGAATGCTTTCGTTTGAAGTTGAAGATATTGCCGTCGAGAGTTTGTATAAATATGACGAAGAGCGCTGGGGCGGTCAGTCAATCAGATTCGTTAAGTTCGCAAACGATGACAAGCACAATCTGGGCCAGACCCCGATTCCCAACGGGAACGTAAAGATATACAGCCATGCCGATGAACAGGGATATCTGTCTTATGTTGGCGGCACGAGCATCAAATACATTCCTGTAGATGAAGAAATCGAGCTGAATCTCGGGCCGGCAAGGTTGGTTGAGATTGAGCCGAAGCTGATGAATTTCAAGACTGAAAACTACCAGTTCAACAGTCGCGGCAATGTCTCAGGTTGGGACGAGATACG
>DAOVMB010000493.1 GCA_030630905.1 Sedimentisphaerales bacterium | reverse complement strand
TCTCTGCCGATGGATAATATTGGATTAAGAAATGAGTGGCTCTGACGAATGACCAATTCGGCCATGTTAGTCTTAACCTGTTTTGTCTATCTTTGATGTCGCACGCAAATCAGATCGTAACTCGGGCATGGTAGGAATAGGGCTGGCGTATAAAAAGGAAAGAGCCACATAAGATAAGGGAGAGCCCGCAAAGCTCTCCCATTTTTACTTTCCTTTTGTTCCTAACTTAACTCAGTCAGAAATCGTAGTATTTCCTATTCCTGGAATACAATTTTACCTGCGACTATTGTTGTGTGAACAGAAAGGTTCTCGTCGAGCAGGATCAGATCGGCGTCCTTTCCCACCGCGATGGTTCCTTTCTTGCCTTCGAGTCCTAACAGACCGGCGGGAATTTTTGTAACCATTCGAATTGCGACGTCGAGAGGGCAGTCAGTGAAAGTTATGAATCTTTCGAGAATCTGACTGAGGCCGAGAGCAGTACCGATAAGAGTGCCGTCTTTGTACCTTGCCGCTCCTGCTTTGGATTCGTATTCGATGCCGTTATAGATGAACATGCCGTCGCCAAGACCGATAGCCTGCATGCCGTCGGTAATTGGGATGGTACGATCCGGCCCGAGCTTTTCATAAGCGAACTTCAGAACGGCAGGATGGATATGCACACCATCGGTAATAACCTGGGCGGTTATGTGTTCAGCCTGAAAGATAGCCACAAGCGGTCCCGGCGAGCGATGGTGGATCGAGGGCGTTGCATTGAACAGATGCGTTACATGCGAAATGCCGGCGTCGAATCCTTCGAGAGTTTGCTCGTAAGTAGCGTTGGAGTGACCGAAGGAGGCGATGACGCCCGATTCCACGAGAGAGCGGATGATTCCCAGGCTCTCGGGCAGTTCCGTTGAGATCGTCATCATACTGAGATGGCCGTCGGTAATGTTCAGAATTTCATCGAGAATTTGTTCAGACGGCAGGCAGATACATTCCGGCAATATCATCCCTTTTTTTTCAAGTGAGATAAACGGACCTTCGAGATGGATGCCGAGCAGATTTGCCCCGCCGAGGTCTCGATTGGTATATTCGGCAGCGAGAGCAAGGTGCCGATTTTCCTGGTCTGGCTTAAATACTGTTGTGGCAAGAAAACCGGTGACCCCAAAGCGAGCACAAGTCCGTGAGATAGCTTCCAGCGCTTCCGGCGTCGCATCGAGTATATCAGCGCCGCCGGCACCCTGGATATGAACATCGATGAAGCCAGGCGCAATTATCCGTCCCTGTGCATCGAGCGTATTGTCGCAGGTGGTGCCGGATTCGATTTGGCCGATTTGAGCTATGACGCCGTTTTCAATGAGGACAGAGGTGGTTCGCTTATCCTGCGGAGCGTCGAACAATCTGCAATTAGTTATTAGAAGTCTCTGTGACATATTCATGGTTGCATCATAATTAAAATAGGATTTGATTGCAAGGCTGAAATTGGGTGGGAGTGTATTTTGAAGGATTATTAAGTTAAGTAGTGATTTCATGTAGTGTATAGAGGGCAGCGTTGCCATTTTGAGTTGAAAGCCAAATGGCCAATGGTTGAAGAATGGGGCGGCGATGAGGGTTGACATAGGAAATATTGGGGCGTATGATTTGACTTTATGAGATTTTATTTTTGGAGCAGAAAAAATGGCCGAGGCAGAAAAGAGCTGGGAAAAGAGATTGGCCGGCAAGCCTGATGAGCTTACGGTTAACTTTGTTGAGTCGCTGTCTATCGATAAGCGTCTCTACAAGTATGATATTGTCGGCTCGATTGCTCACGCTCAGATGTTGGCTCAACAGAAGCTGATTACTAAAGATGAGTTCAAGCAGATTAAAGACGGGCTTATCGAAATAAGCGAGGAAATTGCGGAAGGGCGGTTCAGTTTCGACAATAAGTATGAAGATATACACATGGTGATCGAGGCGGCTCTGGTCGCGAAAACAGGCCGGGCCGGCAAGAAACTCCATACCGGCAGAAGCCGTAACGACCAGGTGGCGACCGATATTCGGCTCTGGATGCGCGACCGGATAGAGATTCTGCAGGCGAAGATTACGCTGCTTCAGAAAGCTCTCGTCAAATCGGCCGGCAGATACACCGAAGATATTATGCCGAGTTATACGCATCTTCAACGCGCCCAGCCGATTGTGATCGCTTCTTACGTGTTGAGTTTCGCCGAGCAGTTCGAACGCGACTTTATTCGATTAAAGAACTGCGGCAGCCTGCTGAATATTTCGCCGTTAGGCAGCGGGGCGGTGGCCGGCTCTACTCTGCCTCTGGATAGAAAAAGCAGCGCGAAGCAGCTTGGTTTCTCCGATATCAGCTACAACAGTATCGATGCGGTCAGCGACAGGGATTTTTGTGCAGAATTTATTTTCGATTGCGCGATGATTGCGACACACCTGTCACGCCTGGCGGAGGATTGGATAATCTACTCATCCAACGAGTTCGGATTTGTTCGGATTGACGATGCTTACTGCACATCGTCGAGTATGATGCCGCAGAAGCGCAATCCCGATTTGCTTGAGCTTATTCGCGGCAAGACCAGTTCTGTTTATGGCTCGTTAATGGCGATGCTGACGATTTTGAAGGGTCAGCCATCGGGCTATAACCGCGATTTGCAGGAAGACAAGATTCATATTTTTGCGGCCAGTGACACGGTCAGGGCTTCTCTGGATATGGTATGCGCTATTGTCTCGCATACAAAATTTAATACGAAGAAGATATCGGCCGGCCTGGAAGAAGGGCTTTTGGATGCTACCGCTTTGGCTGAGTACCTGGTTGGGAAAGGTCTCGCTTTCCGCAAAGCAC
>DAOVMB010000436.1 GCA_030630905.1 Sedimentisphaerales bacterium | reverse complement strand
GGGAGGTCCGCCTGCGATACGCGTACTTCGTCACGTGCACGGGCGTCGTCAAGGACGCCGGCGGCCAGGTCGTCGAGCTGCACTGCA
This sequence comes from Sedimentisphaerales bacterium, assembly GCA_030630905.1. Taxonomy (GTDB): domain Bacteria; phylum Planctomycetota; class Phycisphaerae; order Sedimentisphaerales; family Anaerobacaceae; genus JAFGPJ01. Next base: position 3,132 of record DAOVMB010000436.1, on the reverse strand, counting down.
CGTACGACCCAGCCACCCGCGGCGGCGATTCACCGGACGGGCGGAAGGTCAAATCGACGCTGCACTGGGTCTCGGCCGAACACGCTATCGAAGCCGAAGTCAGATTATACGACCATCTGTTCACGAAGGAAAATCCCGACGACGTGGCCGAGGGCGAGGATTTCAAATCCAACCTGAATCCGAACTCACTGGAAGTGTTGACTTCGTGCCGGATCGAGCCTTCTCTGACGGATGCCAGGCCCATGAGCCGGTACCAGTTCGAGCGGCTGGGTTACTTCTGCGTAGATCCGGACAGTTCCGAAGGCAAGCCCGTTTTCAATCGGACGGTCGGATTACGCGACACCTGGGCAAAATTACAGAAAAAACAAAAGAAGAAATAGATTTCCCCTTCTGATCCTCACTTTCAATTCTGAATTCACATATCAATTTTGCACGTACAGATGCTACACGTAGGTCCTTACGAGAAAGAACATGAGACAATCTTGCTAATGGAAGCTTTTGCCGGACAGCAGGATATGGAATTTCACGGCCGACATCATGAGATATATCTTTCCGATCCACGCCGTGTTCCGCCCGAACAGCTCAAAACCATCCTGCGCCACCCCGTCAGAAAGAAATCTCTCTGAGTTGTGCAGATCTGTAGCTATCTTTCGTTAATGTTTCTTGCCGATATGAGGTTATTTAGTGAGTATCATCTTCACCGCGGCGATAAGCAGGACGACACCGAAGAGTCTTTTTAGCAATATCGGATTGATCGATGTGGCGCATTTGGCGCCGATAAGACCTCCGATGAAAAAACCGAGACAAATAAGAGCAGCGATCTTTATATCAACGTGGCCGTGTTTGTAGTAGGTCCACGCGGCGAGCAAACCGATAGGCGGAACCATAAGCGCCAGCGTAGTACCCTGAGCCAGGTGTTGCGACAATCCAAATACAAGAACGAGTGCCGGCACCATTAGAATGCCGCCGCCGATACCAAACAGGCCGCTTAATATACCAGCGGCAAGACCTAAGACTACAAAGAGCAAAATATTCATAATGCCTCTTCCATATCAAAAAACTTATGAGTTTTCACAAACGCCGCCAAAAAGTTCGGCAAATTTTTCCTCGATGTTGGGCTGCGCGCATAGCATCTGGCCGATCAGGACCGCCCTGACGCCGGCGGACATGAGCTTTTCTACGTCGGCTCGCGTTTTTATGCCGCTCTCAGCGACCAGCTCGTCCGTATTATCGAGAAGTCCCCCCAAGCGGCTGGTCGTGTTCAAATCGACCTGCATCGTCGTCAGGTCGCGATTGTTGATTCCGAGAACGCTGTAACCTTTCTTTGGGAAACCAATCATACTGCGAACCGCCAGCAGCGAATCGGCCTGGTGGACCTCCAGGAGCACGGTGAGCGTCAATTCGGCCGCGACAATCATCAGGTCCATCAGCTCGCCCGGTTTCAGAGCTTCTGCTATCAGCAGTATCGCATCGGCGCCGGCGGCGCGGGATTCGTAAACCTGCCACAGGTCGATAATAAAATCCTTTCGCATAACGGGCAAATCTACTTCCTGCCGTATCTGACTTATGTATTCGAGCCGGCCCTGAAAATACTTTTCATCGGTCAAGACGCTGATTGCATCGGCGCCGCATTTTTCGTAGGTCTGCGCGATTGTCACGGGATCGAAATCCTCGCGAATGAGACCCGCCGACGGTGAAGCTTTTTTAACTTCTGCGATAACATTTATGCCGCGATGGTTAGGCTTGGTGACGGCCTTGTAGAAATTGCGGCACTTGGCTAAAGAACTAACCTGTTGCTTCAACTTATCGAGGCTTATCTCCGATTGTCGAGAGCGAACCTCGGCCTGCTTGTCGGCAATTATTTTATCTAATATGTTCGCCAATTTTGTTTACCCTGCGACTTTAACATAGCCCATACGAAGCTCGTCGAGAGTATTCGCAAGCACAGTTTCTTCTTCTTTCGTCAAATTGCCCTTTGTTTTTTCGTCGAGGACCTGGAGCATATCGATATTATATTTCGCCAGCTCCAGATCGGGCTTTCTTTCTTCCTGTCCCTTTACCTGCAGCAGGCCCAGGGCGAATAATGCCTGTGTGGCAAGCATGCTGATAAGAGCGGCAAGATTACCTTCCGGCATAGGGCCGCGCGGCTTTTCTTCTTGCAGCTTATCCTTTTTCTCAGCTTCTTCCTGTGCGGCTAATATCTCCTTCTCTTTCTGTGCTTCCTGTTTCCAGTCCTCATCGACGATGATCTTTTTCTCCTGCTCTTTTTCTTTAGCCATAATCTTAAGGCTCCTTATAAATCCTGCCCTTTCTTATTTTCGATATTTTTTCATACTTCTATCAATATCGCGTTTTTGGTCGCGCTTCGTTATAGCTTGTCTTTTGTCGTATTGTCTTTTACCTCTGGCAAGGGCCAATTCTATTTTTGCCAGGCCCCTGTCGTTAAAATAAATCTTCAGAGGCACAAGAGTAAAACCCCTCTGTTCGAGCTTTGTTCTGATCTTGCGGATTTCCGCCTTGTGCAGCAGCAGCTTTCTTTTTCTGGTCGGGTCATGCTGCCGAGCTCCGGCCTGCTGGTATTGAGCCACTCCGGCGCCGACGAGCCAGCATTGCTCGCTCTCAATCCTTGCGTACGAGCCGCTCAGGTCCCCGCCGCCGGACCGCAGGGATTTAACCTCGGTTCCCAAAAGTCCAAGGCCTGCCTCGTATTTCTCGATAATCTCGAAGTTTCTGTAAGCCTTCTTGTTGACCGCCACGGGACCCGGCTTGTTCTTTTCCTTATGTGATTTTGCTGCCATTTGCGCCATGATAGCGACAGCAGGCCATTTTTACAAGAATCAGTTGCAAAATGAAAACGCCCCGCGGAAAGCACACTAAATAGTTACTGTTGCGGAAAACGAAAATCGACGATGTCACCCCTGCGAAGTACGTGTTTAGCCAGCCTCTGGCATTTGCAACCATCCCCAAAGCCTATGGCTTTGAGGCTGCCACCCATTTTCCATTAACTCTATTGGGTGGCAGCCTCATCCCGATTGTCGTTTGTGGCGAGGCCGTCCCGGCCTTGCGCCCCGCTGGCATCTTGCCGTCGGTAGAGAACAAGGGCAAGATGCCCTCGCCACATGGGGATGGCTT
>DAOVMB010000074.1 GCA_030630905.1 Sedimentisphaerales bacterium | reverse complement strand
GTCGAAGGTTAATTTGCAAGGAACAGTTCCGACAATATAGGCTGTTTTTGCCGTTTATCAGTATTGATGACGTAAGAAAAAAATTCATTTTTTTCTATTGTTTTATAGTGTTAATACGATAATCTTTATAGGAGGGTAAATGGGTGGTGTGATTATATTAGTATTGAAAGTAGGGTTTTGTGCAGGAAGTCAGCAAGGAGTTCAACGAAAGATTTTTAAAGGAGATGAGCATGAAGAAGCAAGGGATTTTGTTAGCTGCCGTATTTTTGTTCTGTGCGATGGGTTTCGCCCAGGCCCAGGACTCGGAGCTGCACGGGTCGGTCGACTTTACCTATCAGAGTAATTATGTCTGGCGCGGCTTCAATATTTATGGCGACAAGAGCGCCATACAGCCCAGTCTCGACCTGGACCTGTTCGGCACGGGTCTTGGAGTCAACGCCATGGGCCACAGGGCCAATTCGAGCGGATTTGAAGACTTTGAACGCTGGGACTACACGTTGTATTATCAGAACGGCCTGTTCCAGGATGAAGATTATGCCTTGATGTACAGGCTCGGGTGGGTCTATTACAACTACCCGGATCTGAGCCCGTCAGATGCTGATTTACAGGAACTCCATACCATTCTTTCCTTGCCAAAGGCGATACCCGGTGGTATTGTTCCAAGTTACGTTCTTGTGAAGCTCTGGCCGAACAGCAGCAGGTCCTGGGTTGGAGCCCCTCATTCTGATGGCACCGCATCCGGCTGGGCGCATATCTTTATGCTGGACTATCCTCTGACGATCGGTGGCATCCTGCCTGACACTCCGGAGCAGGTCTTTAATCTTCATACAGAGTTAGTCTTCAACGATGGTGTTGGCCCGGGCGGCCAGAATGTCGACCATGATTGGTCGAACGCGGTCTTCGGGATATCAACAGGCATCGACTTATCTGATGAACTCGTCCTGACTCCCGGCGTGTATCACCAGATCACGATGGATAGTTCGTTAAATGGCAATAAGGATAACGAGACCTGGGCCACCTTAAGTATGACGTACAAATTCTAAAACTACCGAATCAGTTACTATGTAATCAGAAAAGGCCGGTCTTAAAACGCCGGCTTTTTTTGGTTCGTTTTTCAGGAATTTCCCGCCCTTTAATGTCAATCGGAATGATCCAGGCCCACGGGAAAAAATGATATCAAGATACTCTGCCGGCTATAAATTCCGCTGTTTCAATCAAGGCATCTTTAGAATCACTTTGCTTTAGACCGGCTAACGCCTGTTTCGCGGCGGCGACAAACTCTCGTGCCCGACTACGTGCATATTCCAAACTGCCGTAACGGCCCAGAATTTCTACCAGAGCGTTTTTATCGTATTGTGTGTCTTTTCTATCGAGAAACGAATTTATAATTGTGTTTTTTTCCCTTTCATCCGCTGCTTTTAGCAGATGTATTAAAGCCAGAGTCAACTTGTGTTTGTCAACATCGCTACCGAGCGTTTTGCCTGTTTTGCTTTCATCGCCGACAATATCGAGTAAATCGTCGGTAATTTGAAACGCGATACCGGCATTCAGACCGAAATCTGCTAATGACTGAGTCTTGGATTTGCCTGCCCCCGCCAGAAGGCCGCCAAGGAAACAGGAGCTACTAAAAAGAACGGCACTCTTTTCAGTGATAACGTCGAGATATTCCGCTTCGCTTAACTGCCAGCAATGTTTCTGAACGACCTGCCTCAATTCACCTTCGCAGAGCCGGACCGCGGCGGCAGCAATGACCTTGGCCGCCTTTGGGTTAAGCTCGGCACACATTTTGAAAACCCGGCTTAATAAGAAATCGCCCAACAACACAGCCGATTCGTTACCCCATAAGCTATTGATTGTCGGCAGCCCACGTCGTTGTTTGCCGTCGTCTATGACATCATCGTGTAACAGCGTGGCGTTATGAATCATCTCAATGATTGCCGCAACGCTGATATGTTCATCCGTAGTTTTGCCACAGCAGCGGCCGGCGAGCAAAACCAGCCCCGGACGAATCATCTTTCCACTACGACTGCTGATATGTTCGAGTAATTCCTTGATATCACCATTTTTCGAAGTCACGGTCAATTGCTCGTTGATTATTTTTCTGACCCTGCTTAGCTGGTCGCCGATCAGCCGAAAGGCGGGAACCTTGCCATGTGGGGCCGAAGCTGGCATTTCAGTATGTGTCGGTGCTATCTGCTATTTCTCCTTTCCGTGAGCGTATTCGAAGAACTTTTTTCTCAGCAGATTCGTAATCGGTCCGGGCTTGCCGTCGCCGATCATCCTTCTGTCAACCTCGACAATTCCGATAACCTCGGCAGCGGTACCGGTGAGGAAAAATTCATCGCAGACATATAAATCAAATCTCGTGAGATTTTTTTCAACGACCTGAAGTTTATCTTCTTTGGCCAGCTTGATAACGATACTTCGCGTGATTCCAGGCAGCGCCCCGGCCTCGGCCGGCGGTGTATAAATTACGCCGTCTTTAACGATAAGAACGTTGTCACCACTGGCCTCGGCAACATATCCTTCGTGGTTATACATTATCGCTTCAGGCACATCGTTGTCGATCGCTTCGATCTTGGCCAGGATGTTATTGAGATAGTTCATGGTCTTGGCCTGGGGTGGAATCGCCAGAGGATGGTTGCGAACCGTTGTCGCACTGATTATCCTCATCCCCTTCTCATAAAGCTCCTCGGGATAAAGCTGGATACTATCGGCAATGATATATATGCAACCATTTTTACAGATAAATGGATTCAACCCAAGAGTTCCCACTCCCCGGGTTACTACCAGCCGGACGTAGCCGTCAGTAATACTGTTGGCCTCGACGGTCTCTTCGACTGCACCGGCAAGCTCGCTGTGGCTTATCGCTATCGTAAGACGAATCGCCTTGGCCGATTCATAAAGCCTTTTAATATGGGCGTCCAGCTCGAAGACCTTGCTGTTATAAACGCGAATGCCCTCGAAGACGCCGTCGCCGTAGAGCAGGCCGTGATCAAAAACAGTGATTTTTGCGTCTTCTCGGTCAACAAGTTTGCCATTAAGCCAAATTTTTAGTGCCATAGATTTTTCCTTATTAACTGCACAAGTCACAAGTTATTTGAGTTTTTGTGCTCTATTTTTCCATCGACCAATGTTACTGTCCGTCCGGCCCTTTGTGCAATCCTTTCATCGTGGGTAACCATTACAATTGTCTGGCCGGCCCTGTTCAGTGTCTCAAGAACATCCAAGATACCATTTCCTGTGGCAGAGTCAAGATTTCCTGTCGGCTCGTCGGCCAAAAGCAGTCTCGGCTCATTCATTAAGGCCCTGCCGATGGCCACCCTTTGCCTTTCCCCGCCGGAGAGCTGATAAGGTTTATGTTTAATCCTTTCAGTCAGACCCATTTGGGCCAGCAGTTCCTTCGCTCGGTTTTTCGCCTGTCTTCGGCACGCAAACCAGCCTATTATGCTTTTGCCCGTCATCGTTGGCAGAAAAACATTCTCCAGCACGCTTAATTCGTCCAATAGATGGTAAAACTGAAAAACAAATCCCACCATTCTGTTGCGGAATCTGTTCAATTCGCCAGCCCTAAACCGGCTCAAATCCCGCTGTTCAAACTTGACGACGCCCTTCGTCGGCTTGTCCAGTGCACCCAAAATGTGCAATAGCGTGCTTTTGCCGCTGCCGGAGGCCCCGATGATTGCTACAAATTCGCCCTTCTTGATATTCAAATTGACGCCTTTGAGCACCCGGACTTCGGTAGCACCCATCCGATAAGATTTATGAAGTCCTTCAGCTTTTAATATGAAATCGTCTTTACTCATAATCAATTATAATTGGCCAACCTGCAAAGTCTCCACTGGTTTTTGTCTTGCCGCCTGCAAGCTCGGGATCAGCGCACCGACCAAACATGCAGCTATCGCCGAAACGACAATGATCGCCAGAATCTTAAACTCGACCTGGTTTGGAATATCGCCTATAGCATAAATCGTTCTGTCCCAAAGTTGAAATCCAAAATGTTCAAAAAGCCAGTCTTCTATCGGGTTTATTTTCAGCAGGAAGACCCATCCGGCCAATAAACCGAAGCCTGATCCGAGTATGCCCACCAGGAAGGCATACCCGGAAAACAATTCGATAATATCGATGTTCGAAACACCTATGCTCTTCAGTATCCCGATGTCTTTACTCTTATGGCTGATAATCATATAGAAAACAACCAAAACGATAAAAACAGTCGTAATCCCCACAAAGCCGAACATGACGCTCATCTCCGTTTGCTCATTCTCCATTGGTGCGATAGACGAACGCCTGTATTGTTTCCAACTTTGGACGGTGACCGTATCCAGGGTGTATGCTTGTATTTCGCCGGCCTTGTCCTGCTTGAATTTTTGCCACAATGACCGTACTTTTTCACGCCCGGCCTGGATTTTGACACCCGGCTTGAATCGTATGTGGAGCCGGGAAGCCCTTTTATTCGACCCTGCCATGCCGCAAAGCAGTTGAGCCTGCTCGAACGGCAGATAAACAAGCGAGCCGTCAATTCGCGGAAGGCCGGTGCTCGATTGGTCGCTGTAGTAAAAAGTTTTCGTGTTGACCATATCCGTACCCGCCTGGGCCAGGGCGCCCCTTGCGGTCAAGGGGAAGCAACTTATCGAGTAGGCTATCCGGGGAAGGCTGATTTCACTAAGATTCCGACTATTGGTGTCCTGAAGGAGTAGAAAGTCACCCAATACACATCCGACCAGGTTCGCATCATACGCAATCTCGAATGTTTTGGATACATCGTCCTTATGGTAATACAGGGTATCTCCAAAGCCGGTCGCTTGACTATGTCTGACCGGATCGATTCCCATAATCTCAACGACACCGTCTTGATCTGAGCCTCTGCGTCTTTTAAGTGCAAAGCTTTTTATCGCCGGCGAAACGGCCTCGACAAAATCCTGCTGTTCCATCAACTTTACAAAATCTTCGTAGTATGCGAAACCCACTAATGATTCGGTCCCGACAACACAGTCACCCGCGAAGCGATGATTCTTCTCTTTGAATTCATTGACAAGCCCCGCCATTACGGTCATTACCACAACAACGACAAAAACGCTAAGCGCAACCGCCAGCACCGCAAAATAAGTGGTTCGGCGTTTCAATAAATACCTGGTTGCGAGAATAATTTTGTACATAATCCCGTCACATGGAATTTCTAAGATCTCTATTCGGTCCGTGCTATTCGTATCGCAGGATTTCGACCGGTTTTGTTCTTGCGGCGACGATAGCCGGTATCAGCGTTCCTATCGCCGCTGCTATGATTGCCATCAATGCAATACGCATGGCCCACGGCCAGTTCACTTCGTTGGGTATCTTACTGAATAAATACACGCTGCTCTTCCAGAGCTTCAATCCGAATATTATCCTGACCCAGTCTTCAATCGTATTGATATTCCTTGTGATAACGTATCCGAGGACGGCTCCAAGACCTGAGCCAATCACCCCGACACAGGCGCCGAAACCGACAAAAACAAACGCAACCGAGCTGCTTGTCGCTCCACAGCTTTTGATAATCGCGATGTCCTTTTGTTTGAGCCTGACGATCATATAAAATATGCAAAAGACCAGCAGAACAACGCCGAAGCTGACGACACCAAAGATCAATAACAACACTCCCATTTGCTTCTCATACGCGGCGATATATCGACTTTGCAACTGTCTGGCTGTATTGATACCAGTGGATGTCATCAAGTACGGATCCGCGTCAAGCTGCTCTTGCACAAATGCGCGCCACACTCCGCGAATCACAGCCAGAGCAACATCCGCATCGGTATTATCTGCAAGCTTGATCAGGATCTGGCTGGCGACCGGTGATTTTACATCAGGGTACAAGGTTCTGCGCAACTTCTCGATCGGCAGATACACGCAGCCGCTGTCGAATTGATAGACTCCCGTTTCGACAATATCCGCGACGGCGAATCTCATGACCTTTCTTTTGAACTCCGGTCTTGAGCCGTCCTGGCTATCTTGTCCTGTCACAGTCCCTGTAGTCAGAACAACAACCTGGCCGAGCATCTTCTCGGCGGCGGCGTAATCATACTCATCCGTCTGCTCGTCAGGTTCGCCCAATACGCCAATTCCCACAAATCCACCGGTTTCTTCAGGAGAATCCGGGACGTTGAAAGATGGCTCACCTGCTCCTTTGCCCTGCCTGCGCAAAAACCGGGCAAATCCCGTCACTCTCGCTCGTCCGGCGGGATCAATCCCCCAGACCTCCACAGCCCGCACGTTTCCCCTGCCCAGATGCAGCAGACCGTAACCCGATATCATTGCCGTTGCCGCCTCGACCGATTCGGTTTGCTCCAGTTGCTCGATCAACAGCGGGTATTTCGCAAATGTCATCGGTGGACTCAGGACAACATCCCCGACCGCCTCGACCGCCGCTCGTTCGAATGTATCGATGAAACCGGTAAACAGGCTTGCGACAACTATCAGCAACGACACGGAAAGAGCGACTGCGGCAATACTCAAGAAAACAATTTTTCTCTTGCGCAGATATCGCAGCCAAAGGAATAATTTAAGCATAGTATTAGTCGTCAGTACTTAGTCGTCTATATAACCTCACGTTTTACGTGGTGTATTATGCGGGATAAAGTCCTAAGTTTTTGCAGGTCTTAGAAGAGGAAACAGCACCACGTCACGGATACTTTCAGCACCAGTAAGCACCATTATCAACCTGTCGATTCCGATCCCCAGTCCGCCGGCCGGAGGCATGCCGTATTTCAACGCCGTGACGTAGTCGTTGTCCATCTTTGTAAGTGATTCTTCTTGGCCCCGAAGCTGAGTAAGGAAGTTCTCGTATTGTACCGCAGGATCGTTCAGCTCGGTGTAGGCATTGGCTAATTCCATTCGGGCGACAAACAGTTCGAATCTCGCGGCGAATTTGGGATTGTCTTTCTTGCGCCTGGCTAACGGACACAGAGCGGCAGGATAATCGATCACAAACGTCGGAGCGACCAGATTGTGCTCGACCGTAGTTTCAAACACTTCATTGACAACCACGGCATCGTCCATGTCCGCTTCGTCCAGTTCGAGCTGTCTGGCTTTTGCCCTGACGGCCTCTATGTCATCAATATCACAGCCGCCGTATTCTTTCAGCAGGTCTGCATATTTGGCCCGCCGCCAGGGCCGGGTGAAATCGATCGTTAGTTCACCGAACTGGATTTGTTTTCCGCTGCTGTGTTTTTCCAGGCAAAGCGACATGACCTCCTCGGTCAGATCCATCATCACATTGTAATCGGCGTACGCCTGGTACACTTCTATCATGGTGAATTCCGGATTGTGCTGCCGGCTGAGTCCTTCGTTGCGGAAATTCCGGTTTATCTCGAAGACCTTTTCCATTCCACCGACGAGCAGCCTTTTTAGAAACAGCTCCGGCGAAATCCGCAGGAATAAATCCATATCCAGGCTGTTATGGTGCGTGATAAAAGGCTTGGCCGCGGCTCCGCCGGCGATGGTTTGCATCATCGGCGTCTCAACTTCCAGGAAATCTCTGGATACGAGAAAATCGCGAATAGTGGTAACGATGGCGCTGCGTGTCTTAAATCGCTCCATTACTTCAGGATTAGCCCACAGGTCCACGTATCTCTGCCTGTACCGCTGGTCAATATCCGCCAGACCGTGAAATTTCTCCGGAGGGGGCAGCAGGCATTTGCTCAGTAGAACGACCTCGTCGGCCCAGATTGTGATTTCACCTGTTTTGGTCTTGCCCAACTGGCCGGTGGCGCCGATGATATCGCCAAGCTCGAGCAATTTCACTAATTGCCACTGCTTGGCCAGCAGCTTTTTGCTCAAGCCGACCTGAATGGTTCCGCTGCGATCGCGCAACGTCATAAAAATCAGCTTGCCAATATCTCTAAGGAGCACGATCCTGCCGGCGCAATTCGCCTGCTGTTTCGTGTCGTCATCTTTAAATCCGCTCTTGACATCTTCGGCCGGCTCGGCACCTTCGTATCTGTTGCCGTAAGGTTCGATATCCAATTCTTTGATCCGGGACAGTTTTTCCTGTCTTTGCCGTTCGAACTTGCTTACATCTTCTGCCTTTGACAAATCAATACACCTGTAAAAAATGAAAAGTTATCGCTTGCAGAAATCAATTAACCAGATGCGCCCGGGAGAGCGTTTCATCCTGGATTAATTTGCTCTGAATAATCAACAGACCGACCGCCAATTGCGGATCGACAGCGAGAGTTTCTTCAATCGTACGCTTTTTAAAGTCGTCGTTGGTGTTGTTATGGTTGGCATTCACCAGCACGTCATTGTCCCTCTGGACCTCCATCATTTTTTTGATCTCATCGCTTCTCAATTCGACCTCGACATCCGGCGCAACGCCCCAGTCTTTCCTGTCCAGTTTTTCCATTTCAACTCGGCTTTCAACCTTTTGGCCGGAGGGTAGATGGTAGTACGCCATTGTATATTTCAACTGAGCGCCTCCGCCGAGATAGCCTGTTATCCCTTGCACACTGCCTTTGCCGTGAGTCCTGGTCCCAACCAGGATCGCTCTTTCGTATTTCTTGTCTGCCAATGCGCCGGCGACAATTTCAGAAGCACTGGCTGAGTTGGAATTTATTAATATGACGAGCGGATAATTCGGATGTGTTCCTTTCTTCTTTGCTAT
>DAOVMB010000525.1 GCA_030630905.1 Sedimentisphaerales bacterium | reverse complement strand
CGAGCTGTTGGACGCCGCAGGCTCGACCATCCACAACTTCAAGTACAGCGACGGCTGGTTTACTATCACCGACGGCATGGATTTTTCGCTTGTGGTAATAGATCCGCTTAACACCGATCCAATTGCCTGGGGCGACAAAAGCACCTGGCGCCCGAGCACCGGCCCGGGCGGCTCTCCCGGCACGGATAATGCCGGCCAGGCTCCGGAGATCGGCGGCGTAGTCATAAACGAAATTCTTGCCCATTCACACGCAGAAGCCCCGGACTGGATAGAGCTTCACAACACGAACGGCCACGCCATTAACATAGGCGGCTGGTTCCTCAGCGACGATGAGCAAGACCTCAAGAAATACGAAATCCCCGATACCACGATCATGGAACCCTACGGCTACATCGTCTTCTACGAAGACCTTCATTTCGGCAATCCGGCCGGTACCGGATTCGGACTCAGCGAGAACGGCGAAACTTTGTATCTGCACTCCGGTTCCGACGGCGAACTGACCGGTTACAGCGACATTGAAAAGTTCGGAGCTTCCGCGACCGGCGTATCTTTCGGCAGGTATCTCAAGAGCACAGGTTCGTACAATTTCGTGGCGATGAGCGAAAACACGCCGGGCGGCGCCAACGCCTACCCGAAAGTCGGGCCGGTCGTTATCAACGAGATCATGTACAATCCGCCTTTCGCAGGCGACTCCGAATACGTCGAGCTTCTCAACATCAGCGACTCACCGGTTGTATTATATGATCCCGTCACCGGCGAGCCATGGCGCTTTACGGACGACCCCGACAACCCGGGGATAGAATTTTTCTTCCCAACGGATTCGCCCGTGACGTTAATTGCCGGCGAGCATTTGTTATTGGTCAGCGATTGGACGGCACTTACCGCGAGGTATAGCATTCCCGCCGGCGTGCAGGTATTCGAGTGGGCCGGCGGCAAGCTTGACAATGCCGGCGAGAAAATCCAGCTCAGCATGTCCGGCGACTTCGACACTGATCCGAGCCGGCGGAACTGGATCCGCGTCGATCGAGTCAATTACAGCGACGGCTCGCACCCGGACGATACTCCCGGCGATACCGACCTGTGGCCAGTCGAAGCAGACGGTATCGGTTACTCATTGAGCAGGATTGACCCGCTTCAATACGGAAACGACCCCGTAAACTGGCAGGCTGCAATACCATCTCCCGGCAGAGCAAACCCGTAGCAAACCAATAAAAATTATTCTTTTGCCCCGTATTTCAGGAGGAGTTCAACCATCTCGGCACGGAATCGGCTCTGTGAGGTCTATGTCGAGCGAGTCCGGCGGATCGTCCGACTTCGAATGGGGGCTGAGTTGCGGTCTAAACTGGAGTCCATGGACATCGTTCAGGATGCGTTGATGTCGGCCTTGCGCGACCTGGATGACTTTACTTACAGCAATGAGGGGGATTTCATGCGCTGGTTATCTGGGATTGCTGAAAACCAGATTCGTGGTAATCTGGTTCAATTGCATGCTGCCAAGCGTGATATGCGCAGAGAAGTGCCGTTAGAGCAGCGATTGTCATCAACACGCAGCCAAGGAGAAAGGTCAAAACGACGAGAGCAGACTCGATGCTATCGTGCTTCAATTCATCGAAGCCCGGATACGCGGCGAAGCACCGGATCTCGATGTGTTCGTCAAGCAGCATCCAGATCTCGAACAGGATATCCGCAGAAGAATCGCAAGTTTCGGCATGGTCGATTCACTCTTGGACCGGTGGGTGGCCGTTAAAACCATACCCAATCATCTAATTAAAGATGAAGCGACAAAAGCACGGTTTCACCGCGAGGCCAAGTTACTGGCCGCCCTGAATCATCCCAACATTGCTGCCATCCACGACATGATCGAGCCGGACGATGGAACCTGTTACTTGGTGCTCGAATATGTTCCTGGAAAGACGCTGACCCAATACATGGCCAACAAGCCGCTGAAGCTTAGGGATATACTGTCCATCGCCCGGCAGATTGCCGAGGCACTGGCTGCGGCATACGAGAAAGGCATCATACACCGCGACTTAAAACCAGGCAATGTAAAAATCATGCCCGATGGCAAAGTTAAAGTCCTGGACTTCGGTATTGCCAAGGTCTGCAGGCCGGTTTCCGAAATACCGGAAACTGCGGTGACACAAGAAGGTCATCTGGTCGGTACGCCTGCATACATGAGTCCGGAACAGGCGCGGGGCAAACAAATAGATCACCGTACGGACATCTGGTCATTTGGCCATTACCCTTCCCCAATCCCAACAAATGGGAGATGTCCATTTATGGACCAGAAAACTAGTTTTATCATCTGATGGTTCCAAGATTGTCTATATCGCCAGTCAAAACGGGGTCGATCAACTCTTTGTGCGGGAATTGGATAGTATGGAGCCTAAACTGATTCCTAACACTGAAGATGCCCAAAGCCCCTTTTTTTGGCCTGATGACAACTGGGTGGTTTTTTTTACAGAAAGCAGAATAAAAAAAGTCTCTTTAGCCACAGGTGTTATCCT
>DAOVMB010000400.1 GCA_030630905.1 Sedimentisphaerales bacterium | reverse complement strand
CGGCGGCATTGCAGTTTTGGGAGCGATGAAAGCATTGGCTGAGTTGGCGCCGCCCGTAAATGTTTTTGGAATCGTACCCTCGGCGGAGAATATGCCGAGCGGAACAAGCTACCGGCCCGGAGATATTATTAACACTTTCAGCGGAAAAACCGTCGAGGTCCAGAACACAGACGCCGAAGGTAGATTGATTCTGTGCGATGCCATAAGCTATGCCGTCAAACAGAAATGCGACATCATTATTGACATCGCCACATTGACGGGAGCGTGCGTTGTCGCGCTCGGCAAGTATATGGCCGGGCTGATGGGCAATGATAACGAACTGATCAAAGATTTGCAGAAAGCCTCGGAGGCCAGCGGCGAAAAAGTCTGGCCAATGCCGAGCGGCGAAGAATATGCAAAAGAAATGAAGAGCAAGATAGCAGACCTGAAAAATATCGGCAACCGCTGGGGCGGGGCATGTACGGCAGCCGCCTTCTTAAGGCAGTTTGTAGGCGACACAAAATGGGCGCATCTCGATATTGCCGGGGTCTGGAACTTCGAAAAGGCCACGGAGTTTACGTCAGAGGGAGCCAGCGCTTTCGGAGTCAGGCTGTTGACAACTTACGTGATTGGTCTGAAGAACAAGAAAAAGTAATAACCACTTAAAGAAGACATTCCAAAAATGAGCAAGAAAATTAAAAAGGTGGATACCGAAAGAGTTGAAAAGGCGGTGAAGGAAATACTATTAGCGGTCGGTGAAGACATCAATCGCGAGGGATTAAAGAAAACCCCCGAACGAGTGGGAAAAATGTATACCGAACTTTTAGCAGGGATGCGCGAGGACCCGAAAGTCCATCTTCGCAGTGTCTTTACCGAAAACTATGACGAAATCGTCCTGCTGCGTGACATCCCTTTTTACAGTATCTGCGAGCATCATTTGATGCCGTTTATAGGCTCGGCCCACGTTGCGTATTTGCCGACCGGGATGGTGCTCGGCGTGAGCAAATTGGCCCGCATTGTGGATTGTTTTGCCCGACGACTCCAGACCCAGGAGAGATTGACGTACCAGATCGCTGATTTTATCATGAACAGCTTAAAGCCAATGGGCGTCACGGTCGTGCTGGAAGCTTCTCATAGTTGCATGACCATTCGCGGCATCAAGAAACCCGGCTCGACAATGGTGACATCGGCGCTCCGCGGTATCTTCAAGAAGGATCCGAGAAGCCGAAGCGAAGTCCTGAGCCTAATGCACAAGTAGAAAATAGGGAGGGATTTCGCTGATGTACAAACTGGTCAGGCAGGTGCGATTCTCGATAAATCCATTCCTGCCGCAAGACAGCCGAGGGCATAACTCTTTCGCATCCAGGCCGGCGGGCGAAGGATTAGCCATATTTCTCGAATTGTCCGTCGAGGTCACGGGGCCGGTCGGCCCGGCGACGGGATTCGTGGTCAACGTCAGCGAGATTGATAAGACCGTTCGCGAATTTGCAGTGCCGATTTTTGCCGGGCGAATCAAGCAGGATTTCAATCGGGCAAAACATATCGGGCTTTCTGAAATCGCCGGGCTTTTAAGATCGGCGTGGGGCCAATTGGCCGACAAGTTCGGGACGGCCAGCCTGAGTGAATTGAGCCTGAAGCTCAATCCTTTCAGGAAAGCAGCTCTCGATTCGAAGGATTTGGATATGATTTATTTTTGTGAGAAGTTTGAATTTGCGGCGATGCATAAGCTCTGGAACGACGAGTTTTCCGAGCAACGTAACCTGGAGGTTTTCGGAAAATGCGCAAATCCCACCGGTCACGGACATAATTACATCGTCGAGGTAATGCTGCAAATGCCGGCATCCAGAAATGACTTTCGCATCAGCGATTTTGAAAAAATAGTGGACAATGAGTTTATACAACTGGTCGATCATAAGAACTTGAATGCGGATGTTGAGCAATTCGGCAAAATGAATCCCACCGTTGAAAATATCGCCGGCCTCGCATGGAATCAACTTGCCGGCAAATTCGGCCAAGCGAGACTGCACCGTGTTACCGTCTGGGAAACCGACAAAACATATTGCTCGTATGAGGGCTGATACGACGGGAAAAACCGCCTCCGGAAAGCCACATGCCTGCTTATGCCATCAGCCTGGAGACGAAGAATTTATAGGACTCTAAGGGCCTGTCGTCTCCTAATGCAAGACCAACCGCCGACAATCTCGATAATGTCCGTTCCGCAAGGTCTGTGGCTAATTGAGGTTATCGTCTTTACTAAAGCTATGTTCTTTATTTGCCGATACTTATGGTATAGTCGAACGGTCGTTCGGCCGGGGCCGGTTGGATATCAGAATTCACCGGCTCGCCGCCTGATTGATACGAGTTCGACTGATAAGAAATATTTTCCACAGAAAAGTTGGATTTAACAGCGAGGCTGCATTTGCTTTTTGCGCAACCGACGGGGACGGAGTCCAAGCAGATTCACAGTTGAACATTGTTCAACTATCATTATCCTGTAAGGATTGAAATCCATTTGAAGGGACTTATATGAGAGCATTAGTTACAGGCGGAGCGGGTTTTATCGGGTCTCATCTGACCGAACGGCTGCTCAAAGATGGTAATAAAGTAGCAGTCATCGATAATCTCAGCACCGGCAGCCTGGAAAATATCGAAAGTTTTAAAAATCATGCCGGCTTCGAGTTTGTCGCCGGCGACGTCCGCAATACCGAGTTGATAGAACCGCTGGTCGAGCAAAGCGATGTAATTTTCCATCTTGCTGCTGCTGTCGGTGTCAGGTTGATCGCCGAAGACCCGGTGCATACGATAGAGACTAACATTGGCGGCACTGAAATCGTGCTGAATATCGCCAATAAATTCGGCAGGAAAATTCTCATCGCTTCGAGCAGCGAAGTCTATGGCAAAAGCGAAGCAGTCCCCTTTCACGAAGATGACGATATTGTGCTCGGCAGCACGTGTCTTTCCCGGTGGTCGTATGCGTGCAGTAAGGCAGTAGACGAATTTTTGGGTCTGGCTTTTCACCAACAGTACGGACTGGATGTGGTCATCGGCAGGTTCTTTAATACAATCGGCCCAAGGCAGACAGGCCAATACGGGATGGTGGTGCCCCGATTCGTTCAAATGGCGCTCAAGGATCAAACACTTCAAATATACGGAACGGGCAGGCAAACGCGATGCTTCTGTTATGTGGCCGACCTCGTCGATGCTATCATCAGTCTGATGAATTGCGAGCGAGCGACAGGACAGGTATATAATATCGGTACAAACGAAGAGATTTCAATCGAAGAACTGGCCGACAAGATTATCCAGATAACGGGGAGCAAAAGCAAAAAGGAGTTTGTGCCTTATGAGGTCGCTTATGGAAGACCCATAGAAGATATGATGCGGCGTGTACCGAGCGTGGAGCGAATCAGCAAGACAATCGGCTGGGAACCTAAAACAAGCCTGGACGAAACACTGCGACTGATTGCCGAGAGCTTGAAGCAGAAACACCTTTCTGAGAGTTGATTTTTTTAAATGACTATTT
>DAOVMB010000362.1 GCA_030630905.1 Sedimentisphaerales bacterium | reverse complement strand
TCTGAATTGTCGGTTGGGATATAGATTTTAGCAATCCGTTCGCCCGCCATTACAAACGCGAGAAAAACCCAATAATATTTGTGAAACATCTGGCCTATGGTCAATCCCATCATGATAAGAAATATAAGAACTGCTCTGGCGTATATTTTTTCGAGTCCGAGCGGGGTACGCCTTATAGTGAACAACAGAATGCTCATAAAGCATGTAAAGAGCAGGGCGCCGGGTATTCCATAAATCCCTAAAACAAGAAAGAAATCGTTGTGGGGCCAGATTAAGGTTCCGGTTTGTTCGAACCAACTGTAATACCCTGTTCCCGCCGGCTTTCTGGCCACGGTCTTGACTGCAAGTTTTATGGGTTCCATTCTGTAGCTAATGCTCTCTTTTGCGTACCCGACGTCCGTCAGCCGTTCTACGACCGACCTTTCCAGCCCATTTCCTTGTATCAGCAGCCCCGAGCCAATTGAGGCCAGCAGAATAGTTACGAGCAGCAGGACCGCGAATGCAGGCCTTCGCGCGACTTGCCTTATAAACAGCAAAGGCGACAACATTGTAAACGCCAGCGCGACCAGAGCGCCGCGTGAGCCGATTTTGAGCAACATTAAGGGTAAAAACAAAATTGCAGCGAAATTTACGATTCGCCAGAAAATATTTTTGTTGCGGGCAAACAGGTAAATGGCAGCCAGAAAAGCCGTACTTATTAAGGCCGCCAACATATTCGCATCGATTGCCTCACCTAACGTGGCTGAATATCTTGTTTGAGAAGTATTTTCCAGCGTTCTGATAGCGGTCCCGGTGATAAATGCCAGCATGATGGTGCCCAATGTTCCGAGGACGTATGCTCTCAGTGCCCATTGAAAAGTTTTTTCACTATTTGTTTCGAGTATCCAGTAAACAATCAAAATAAGCACAAGGAGTTGAAACTGGGTGAAGGCTCGCATTAATTCCAGGCCGAGATAGGGTCCTGCCAGCGAAACCAGAAATATCCAGATTGTATATAATCCCATTACCCATATCGCCTTGTTACTGATGCGTAATCCCGGGCGGGTGATAAGTACATTCAGCGCAAAGCTGACCGCAAGGATCAATCCGACTCCCCGGTCGAGACTGAAAGTTTGTTGAAATCCGATGCCGGCACCTGTTGGCAGCACCAACATCAGGATACAAAGGCCGAAAGTCGGTTTTAAGACCATACCGATGAACGTCGGCAAAGCTATAATGACGATACCAGCCACAGGATTTTTTGCGAGAGAAATGACTGCGAATCCTATCAGGCAAATCACAATCCAGCTCACAAAAAGTAAAACGTTCATTACAGGCGGTAACGGTATGTCGGAAAACCGCTCGCCCTGTTCGTAATACAGGTAATCCTGGTCAAATTCGATTTCATTCGCATATTCGGCATACATAATTAACCGAAACCTCCGGCTAAACTATCGGACTTAACCGTGTCCGGGATTATAACGTGCAAACCTTGGGTAAATCATAAACTGATGCAGCAAGTACCTGGCTGCTTTGTACCAGGACCGTTGTTTGGCGAGGTACCATACAGTCTTACGATAGTATCGACGCATCAGCGGCTGAAAATCACCGGATAAACGCTGAATTATTTCAGGATGGCATTCCGCGTATCCTGAGAGGAAGGCGTTGGCCATGCCCTGAGCATCCCAGTTGAAAAGGCAGCGCCTTGGGGCACCGTAAAAGATAAAGATAACAAGCCAGATTATGTCGAAGAATCTCGAGCCGTAAGTGACATTCCGCCCCAGAAGCGGCGCCGAACTCCAATCCAAAATAACGAGCCGGTCGGTGGATTCGTCGTAGCACAAATTAAAACCTGCAAAATCGCCGTGGATGAAAACGTTCTCGCCGGGAGAGGCCATCCACTCGGCCGGCAGTTCATGCTTCATCTCCTCGGGCAAGACTAATTTTTCATGAACGACTGCCAGTGCCTGCCCCGCCTTTTTCAAAAGCTCGAATAACCGCTCGTCTTTACGAGCCGCCATGTCGAGCAGTGTCACCAGGTCGTAGAGCCGCTCGAATTCAAGCACTCCCTTTTTGACATCGAAGTTAACGATTTTCGGAACATAAAAAAGGCCGCAGCTTTTACCGATATCGAAAGCCATCGATGCCTTGGCGGCTTCTATAGCAAGCGTGCCCGGTTCTCCGGTTTTTCGTATAATCTCACCGACGATTTCCATTGACTATTTCCTCGCGGCAGAAGCTCCACATCTCTTTTGGATTCCGCATCAAGTGCGGAATGACAACCGCTTATTTATTCCAGTTTTTAATTTCCGGCGACAGACGGCTATTGGGCTTTCTGAAAATCGATTCAGGAAATCGAACTTGCCGGCTGCCCAATCTATCGCGAGATTCAGGCGGTACGAAACCGGAATCTTTGGCGGATTAAAAAAGCCGACAGGATAGATCTCAACGATCTCCAGCCCCGCTCCTTCTGCAAGCTTTTTCATCTGCTCGATACTCATTACGTTAAAAGTGCCTTCCGGATACTTCTTTCGATGGCGCGCGTAGCGTAATTTTATCCAGGGGGATCCGGAATTCTGGTGATTGTTGAATACGAAGTAACCGTCTTCATCCAACAGCTCGGCAAGCGTTTTGATCGCTGCTGAGCGCAGCTCTGGTTCGGCGTTAAGAAAAAACCGAAAAGTGGTAATCAAGTTGAATTTTCTTGGCTTGAGAACATTCTCCGCCGTGATGTCCATTTCGATTATCTCGGTCCTTTTGAGCTTTTCCTTAGCGACGGCCAGCATGGAGCCGGATACATCTACACCCGTCGAAGTTTTGACGCGATTCTCCAGGAGTTCCGTGATACGTCCTGTCCCGCACGCGAAGTCGAGCAGATGAACATCTCTGCCCGCGAAATACTTCTCCAGAATCTTCAGGATAATTTCCTGCTCGCGCGACCAAAGGAATCTTTGCCATGCCTTGTTCTGGTAGTACGCCTCGTATTCGGCGCCTTTACCCTCGTATTTATGAGACTCTCTGTAACTAATCTTAGCCACTTTCCTTTTTCCGCAGAGCAATCTTGACGAATCGTTTTTTCTCAACCTCTTTCAAACTCAGAAACCAGCCGCCTATCACTATCAAGACCATTGCAGCAACTACAACGCCGACGATTTCAAGCCACGAATCAGGAGCAGCAACATATTTCCAGATGCAGATCATCGCCACAGCCGGCAATGAACCTAGCAAGGCTGGCTGCCAAACGTTCCGAAAGCTTTCCAACGCTGAGATACGCATTTTCCGGTTAAAATATATCGGCAGAATCAGCACGGATGTTAGCGCCATCGGCAGGAAATTGGACCAGGCGATTCCGAGCAAGCCCCACTTAAAAACCTTTACCGAAAGAATGGAAGCCAGAACACAGAATAGTGCCGTTAAGGCAGTCAGAATCCCGAAAATCTTATGTTGCCCGCGCCCTACGAGCACGAGGAAGTTGCTGTGCTGTGCCAGCCTCAAACAGTGCCCGACAGTTAGAATAGTCAGGATGACAGCCATTCCGTTAATGACGGAGGGGTCCTTGAATTGATCGCTGACCCAAACATGAAGGAACTCTCTGCCCATTGCGATTAGGAAACAGCCGCCGGGAATGATCAAAAGAAGACTGTACTTTTGTGTCAGGAAGGCTAATTCCTTAACCGCCGCGGCGTCATTTCTGGCGTCAAGGTCGCTGACTGCCGGTTTTATCGCCGCCGTGAAAGCCTGCAGCAGTTGTGACAATAAGAGAACACCGGCCGTTGCAATAGCGAATTGGCTTATCTGAGCGGTGCCGATGAAAATCCCGATAACCAGATTGCTGGCATAATAGATAATAATGGTCCCCATCGCATACATGAAAGTATTTATTCCGTATGCCAGCATCTCCTTCAGAAGCTGCAAATC
>DAOVMB010000178.1 GCA_030630905.1 Sedimentisphaerales bacterium | reverse complement strand
GTTATAGACAGCCGCGACCCCAGGGAAGTAAATGACCGTTTGATATGGTGGCTTTACTGCTTTAGGAAGGAATAGGTAAGCAATCACGCGTTCACCGGCGTAGGCTGCATCGAATGTAATCTTCTCTTTTCGCCAGAAGAGTGAACTGTCATCTATACTTTCGACAGCGGGATTCAAAGGCTTTCGATCATATTCGTAGTGCACCCTCAGGGTCCGGAACTCTTGGTCAGAAAATGGTACCAGACTGGACAAATCCCGCGACGGATAAAGCTCAACAGGCCTGAAGAGCATACGGGCCAGCGATTCTTCTCCTGTCGGATACTGTACACATCGAAAGCCATTGACAGGGGACCGGTCCCACGCCGAGCGCAACTCTCTCTCTGCGAATAGGTAGGTTGGCTCGCCCCAACCGCCACCGAGGATGTAGCGTTGGCTGCTTGAATCATCGGTAGCATTGAAGCACCATTCCTTGACGTTGCCGGCCATATCACATAATCCGGTATGTCCCATACCCGGATGGCTTCCGACAGGAGCGGTCCCTCCAACTGCAAAGTTGCTATGAGGCACAATAACCAAGGATTCATTGAGACAAGCTGCGCGTTCCCAATGGTGGACTGTTGGCAGACTCTTACCAACGAATACCGTGTAGGCCACCGCCTCGAACCAACTGACGCCGGAAACCGGATATCTGCCTTGCCCTTCGGGATAGGTCCCTCTCTCCCAGGTAGCCGGGCCGAGTTGGCCTGTCTTGTCGTGAAACTCCTCCATCGCGCGTTCCCAGGAGACCTCGTGACCGTCTTTCAGGAACTTGAGTTCTTTCCAATACTCCGGATTTCGGTATCCGCCTTCATCGACAAACTCCTTGAACTGCTCATTCATGACCTCGTATTTATCGATCAGATATGGTAAAGCCTCAACCCTTTCGGTCTGTCCGGAGGAAGCTAAACCGAGCTTCGCAGTCCAGGCTGGTATCGGCACCATTCCAGATGGAACACTGCCTTGCTTCAGCAACTGAATACTCAGGGAATAAGCTGCCACGCATTCTCGTGTCTCAAATCCGTCTTTTTCAATCCTCCATCGGTAAGCGCCACGTGGAAATCTGATGTTTTTCAGCGGGGACCGTCCAAAATACTGCCATTCGCTATCAATGGCCGAATATTCCTTGAAAGAGATGTCCGCGCCGGAAGGAGTCGTAGTTATAGAGTAGTCTCTGGATAAGCGGGACCAAAGCTCGACGAACATAGGATCTTCGGGGATGTACTTCTTGACCTTACTGGCCAAGGAGAAAGCCGCAAGATAATCATCTTGCTCGATAAATTCTGTGATCTCGGGTAGCGCATTATGTCTTGCCCAGCGTACTCTAATGTTTCGTACATACGCCGTTGGGCCAAATATCAAGCCCGCAAACAGTACCGTCGTTGCGGCTGCTACAACAATGCGTGATCGATGTCTTCGTAAGAACTTCTGTGCCCGATATACAAGACCGGGCGAGCCGGCAAGGATTGGCTCATTCTTCAGATGATGCTCGATATCTTCAGCTAATCCATGTGCCGTTTCATATCGCCGTGCCCGGTCCTTCTCCAAGCACTTCATCACGATCCAATCCAGGTCGCCCTTTACCAACTTGCGAAGCGTCTCAGGATTCGCCTGCCGGTACCGGGCTACATCGGTCAACGTTTGGCCCAATGTACTGAGTTTGGTGGACGGTTTTAATGGATCCGTCTCACAAATGATCCGCTGAATCTCAGTGTACCCGGCCTTGTGGAGTTCTTCTGTGTCAAAAGGTGTGGCCCCCGTCAGCAGTTCGTACAGTAAGACACCAAGTGAGTAGATGTCGGTGCGAGTATCCACATGTAATCCGCTCATCTGTGCCTGCTCGGGGCTCATGTACGCAGGCGTACCGATAAAATGAGCGTATCGGGTAAACACCGTTTTCTCTGTCAAACGCTGATTTGTTGCCTTGGCAATGCCAAAATCAATCACTTTGGGCACAGGCTTGTCATCGTGCATTGTCACCAAGACGTTTGACGGTTTGAGATCGCGGTGGATAATGCCCTTTTGGTGCGCGTGCTGGACGGCATGACAAACCTGAACCAGAAGGTCAAGACGCCAGCGAGTGTCTAATCTGTTCTTGTCGCAGTACTCGGTGATTGAGACACCGTGGACAAGTTCCATGACAAAGTAAGGCCGTCCTGTATCGGTGGCCCCGGCATCGAAGACTTTGGCGATATTAGGGTGATCCATCATCGCCAAAGCCTGGCGCTCGGCCTCGAATCGGGCAATGACGGATTTTGTATCCATACCCAATTTGATGATTTTCAATGCGACTTTACGGCGAATCGGTTTTTCCTGCTGGGCCATATAAACCACGGCCATGCCGCCCTCGCCTATTTTTTCCAACAGCTTGTATCGATCGATGATTGTACCAGGCTGCTCCTGAAGGGATGTGTTCAGCAGCGGCTGGTCTATGAAAAGAGGTGATTCAAGAAAGTTATTTCCTTCTTCTCAAATCTTAAGTAAAGATTCTACATGCTCAAGCAGCTCCAAATTTTCACCACAGGCGGCCTTAATATAGGCTGACCGGCCATCGGGCGGCTCTTTAAGAGCAGCATAATAAATATCTTCTTCACCTTTCGACTTATTGACCATGAGTCTTTCCTCACAATGTCTCTATTATATATAAGCGTAAATTGGCTGGATAATTCCCTCAGGAAAATACCGAATTTTAAAAAACCTCTCAGCAGGAACGTTTTTGGCGATTCCTGAGGATTTCAAGCCGTAACCACGAACAGGCATAATCCCAGTATCGTTCGGCTGTAGCATGAGAAATACCGAGTGCCTTAGCCGTCTGCTCGCCCGTTAGACCTGCGAAGTATCGAAGCTTGACAAGATCAGCTTTGGTCAGGTCTCTTTTGGACAGCTTTTCCAAAGCTTCGTCTAAGTCAATCAAATCATCGGATAGGGGAAGGTTATTCTGAGGTATATTCACGTCGTCGAGCGGAACTTTTTCATGGCCGCCGCCACGTTTAAGGCTCTTTTTCCGCCGTGCATAATCGACCAGGACACGTTTCATTGCCTCGGCAGCAGCCATGAAGAAATGTCCTTTGCTCTGCCAATTTTGTTTTTCCAATCCCACCAACCGTATATATGCTTCATGTACCAATGCTGTTGCCTGCAACGTCTGCCCCGGCGATTCGGAGTGCATCTTCTGATTAGCAAGAAGGCGCAGTTCCTCGTACACCAGCGGGAGTAGTTCATCTGCAGCCTTAGCGTCGCCTTGTTCGATTGCATTCAAAATGCGCGTGACATCAGTCATATCGATTCTCAAAAAAGATGTCTCCAATCAACGGTCCGGCACATGTGGATTATATCAGCTTTGAGGTGTCTTTGCCAGTTTCGACGTTGTAAGCTTGTAGTAGTAAAAGAAGTAGCTTGTACCGAACTCACCGATCAGGCGCTGGAGTACAACTTGTTGATTCTGCGCCGGCATTGAATTGCAGAGCTGCACGAACCGCTTATATCTTTCAATTGTTTCACGCTTTACGTTGAGCTCGTTCAAATTCAATTTCCGGCCGAGCGAACCATAGTATATCAGCATTGCCTCTTCATATAGGGTTGGGACATCCTGATATCCGAGGTGATTAAGGAGCCCGATATTCTCCGCGATCTTGTCAAGTTGACCGGCGAAGAGGTAGCAAGCCATAAGGTACTCGAATGCCATTCTATTGCCGGGATTGTGCTCCAGCAGCCCCGTCAGCATTTCCTCTATGGATTCTTTGTTGAGCCTGGCATTTCCATTCCTTCGTATGTACGAATTGACCCGGCGAATGTGGGCGGCCTCATCAGCTTCAAAACCGCTCTCGAGACTACTTAGCATCGAGGCTGCTCTGTGGCGATATATCAGGTCCTTCTTCAGGGCGTTGAGATATATTCGAGCCGTACATTCCTGTTCTTTCATAATGTTAATCCAGGCGAGCTTTTCCAGTACTATGCCGGCGCTACCTTTGTCAACCAGGAACTCGGAAGCCATTTTCTCTGCGTAGTCAACGTTTCCCAGCTCTATGAAGGTATCACACATTTTCAATTGTTTCATAGAAGATTCTTCTTTCTCATGTGTGAGCAAAAAAGCATGGGGATTTTGCGGGAAATATAACATATCGTAGGCCAATCTGCCGGAATAATACAAGGCTCGATTGATGTCGTGATTGCAGTAGATGTTGTAAATATTTTTCGGCAGACGGTTGCCGAGTTCAAGAACTTCGGACCATCGATCCTGGCGGGCCAGAGAGTTCATCAAAACGATTTGCCTATGTGTTTTGTCGTAGCCAAAATACAGACCAATGGTCATCACCGCTGCTGGAATAACAGGCATTATAAGTTTCTTGAAGTATGCCAGAGATGCCCCACGGGACCTGCCGGCCTTGCGTGTCTTGTTGCTCTTTGTCTTATTAGGATGAACTGCACGGGTATCTTCAACCTTGCGGAACAACATTCTCCACAAGCATATCAGTATAATTGTGACAGGCACGAAGGCGTACAGCATTACAACCGAAACCTTCGAGAGCGTCCCCATGCCTACAGTCATATTCCGAGAGAAAGGTGTCAATACCAGGAATGCCTGTTTGGGTGACATATAAAATACATATTCAGCGAGAGCCCGGATGATAGCTGCTGCTGCCGGCAGTGTTAGAACTGCCGGCAACCAATCACGACGGAGAAAAAGCGAATATACTGTTGTCATGAGCGAAAAAACTAATACACCTCCGGCACCTGCGAGACAGTAGCAAATCGCCGCCATAAAACAGAAAACCACCATGCGAATCGTGCTCCTGCGCAAAGGCATTCTCTCGAAGGCAAACGAAAACAGCAATCCCACAGAAGAGGCCAGGCAGGCGGCAAGTGGATGGCCGTACTGATTGTATGATAGAATTATCATGATGGCCGGAAAATAGTGCAAAATGGTCGAACGAGGGTGATCGGCGTGAATATAATGCTGTCTTGAAAGCTCACAGAGGCACAAAGCAACAAGAACGACAACCAACGCTCCCAGCCAAGAGTAGTAGTACCACTGTGACAGAAAACCATACGCATAAACAGTCAATCCGCCGGGGATGTCAAGCGAGTCTCTCAGAAACTGCCATCCGGTAGAGAATAAAGGGACATCAGGTATGATAGTGCCAAAACCGTGATAGATCAGGTCCGGCTTGATAAATGTCCATACGTAGAGATAGCAGAGCGAGAAGAATATCACGTTGAGCAAAATTCGGCTTTTCCGATGTAATATTGTTCTGTATTCCAAAACCATTAATAGCTCGCTATTTTATTACCTACTCACGCTCTTGCCAGGGCTCGAATTCTTTGACCTTTGGAGTGGCTGACGTTATGGGAATATCAACTGAAATACTTTCCTTACCACGGGCGGCCCGGCCAAGCAGGGATTTTCTCACCCTTATTTTGCCGCTGACCAGTTCGGGAACACTGTACGTTTCCAGCAGCGAATCGTAATATTCAGGATCTCGTTGCGGCAATACAAAAGCTTTATGCAGCTTGCCATCGTCGTCAACATAGCTCAGATACGTCCTCGTGAAGAGCCCATCATTACGCTTGCTGCTGAACGCTATCCACCTGCCGTTACTCGACCAACTGTGCCACGATTCGGAATGTTTACTGTTAACGGCAACGCTTCGATATGCGCCCGTGGAAAGATCCATTATGTAGAGATCGCTGCTGGATTGATATACTGGAAAACAGCCGTACTCACACATGCAAAAGAGCAGAAATCTGCCATCCGGCGAAATCCTCGGCAGCAATATGCTCAGACCGGTTTCTTCGGCGGATAAGACCGTCTCGACCTGGCCCCAGATATTGCTGCGTTCATCATAGCTGACGCGGCAAAGATCATATTTGAGCTTCTCGTAATTCTCAGGCGGCACAGCGTCATAGTCTTTCCACAGCACTGGTGCACTGCAATAATATAGATACTTACCATCCGGAGACCAC
>DAOVMB010000386.1 GCA_030630905.1 Sedimentisphaerales bacterium | reverse complement strand
GGTCTGGCCTCGAATGACGCCGTCCTTAACCGACCAGAGGCGAGGGTCGCCGTCCCAGCCGGCCAGGTCTTTGCCGTTGAATATCGAGACAAACTCCTGCGATGAATCCGAATCGCCCGCGAGTGCGGTCTGCTGGCAGCCGACCATGGACATCCCAAACAAATTGACAGCCAAAATCACGGCGACGAGAACCGTCCCGCTGCAAACGATGGCGTTGTTTTTCCTGTTTTTCATTCGTATGTACCTCATTGTAATTAGCCTTTAGTCAAATGATTTAATTTTAAGATTCTTGAACCAGATCGGATTGCCGTGATACTGGAAGCCGATATGCCCTTCGCGAGCCATATCCTTGTAGGCGTAGCGGAACTTATTTTTGGTTCCCGGGCCTGCCGGCGGATCGGGATTCTTACCGGCCTCGGTCCAGAGGTTCAGGTCCATATCGATTATATCTTCGCCGTTGAGATTGATATAAATCTTGTTGTCCAGACAGGTGATGACATAATGGTTCCACTCACCCGGTTTCCTGGTCGCATCCTTCGACGGCGACAAACAGTCATAAACAGCGCCGCACTGGCCGTGCCTGGCTCCATCGGTGGTGGCGTGAATCTGGATTTCAATCGTGGTGTGGATCCAGTTCTTTAAATCGGCGCCGCGGATAAAGACGCCGCTGTTGCCCTTTTCGGGGACCTTGAAGTCGAGTTCGAGTATGAAGTTGCCGTAGCGTTCTTTGGTCCAGATAGTTCCGTGGCCGCTCGGTGTGGGTGCAAGAACGCCATCGGCGTCAAAAGCCCAGGAGCCGGCTTCCATTATGGTATTCGAAAGATTCTTCCTGAAGAGTCTCTTGTACTTGACGTCGCTAAGCCCGGCGGCGGTCTTCCTGAAAAACGCCACACATTTGGATATCTCGGGCATCGAGTTGAGCCAGTTGTGCTCGTACTCTATCGAGAATACGCCCTTGAATTTCTGACGGTCCAGTTCGGCCAAAATCGCCCCGGCCTGGCCCACACCCGTGCCCCAGGGAACATCGTGCGCATTGCGAACTCCGAACTCGTTGAGGTCCTTGAAGTGAAAGCTGATGATGCGCTTGGCCGCGCCGAGTTTTTTGATTGCTTTGAGCGGATCGACGCCGGAACGCGTCCAGTGGCCCGTATCGGCGCAGGCGCCGATTCGTTTGCTGCGCCCTTTGCAGACTTTCAGCACGGTATCAGGATCCCAATAATGCGAAGGTTTGGGATGATTGTGGATCGCCATGTTAATTTTATATTCTTCACACAGCTTTTCGATTAAATCGAGCGCATCCTCCGGCGGCTCGGAGACTATCGTCTCGATACCCATCTCCCTGGCGAAGTCGAACACCTTCCGGCATTCCGCCTCGTTGTTAGGCAGGCCCACCACGCCGTAGTTCATCAGTTTGACGCCGGACTCACTTAGTTTTTGCAGCATCAGCTTTCTATCCGCGGAAGACATGTTATGGCCCGTCTTTACATCGGGTTTTTCCTTGCTGAGCTTCTGGCCGGGATAGGCCTCGATGTATTTCATTTCAAGCGCCTTGTTCTTGTCCACCGCCTCGAAGAAAGTAAATTCCTTGAAACTGTACGCCTGCATACCCAGTTTCCAGTTTTCTTCGCCCGCTGCATTCGCTTTCGGTAAGCCGCAGACACACAAAGCAAACGCCAGCATACCAACCATTACTTTCATTTTCTTGTTCATTTCTTTTTCTCCTAATTAGTTAAGACGTTGTTAATATCGAAAACAGTATAACTATAATCTCCAACCCTTGCGATATTGGCGTCTCAGGTACTTATTTGCCTCGGGCAGATTGGTAACTTTGAGGTTCGGGCCGTCCCAGTACAGTTTCTCGCCGGCAAGGGCTGAAACGTTGCCGAAAAGGATGGTCTCGCTCAGCGGGCCGGAATAGTCGAAATTGGCCGACGGTTTCGGACCGCCCTTACATGCCCTGATCCATTCCTGGTAATGATTTACTCCCCTGCCAAGGAACGGCTCCGGCATCTTGAAGCCTTTCATTTTCGATTCGGGGATCAGCCGCGGATTGCCCACGTGAGGAGCGAGTAAAGTGCCCTTTTCACCATAATACAGTCCTCCCTGGCCGGGCAGCTTGCGTCCCGGCTCAAGCTCCGGAGGCCTGGGTGGCCTGTTGGAACCGTCATACCATGTAACGGTTACCGGCGGCAGCTCGCCGCGGGCTGGAAATTCCCATCGTGCTATTGTCGCTTCCGGATAAGTCTCATTATTAAACTTGCCGGGTTTGGCCTCCACGCTCGTGGGGTATTTCAAATCCAAGGCCCACCACACAGGGTCGATGATGTGACAACCCATGTCGCCTAACGTACCTGTTCCGAAATCCCACCAGCGGCGCCACTGGCCGGGCAGATAAGTCGAATGGTAAGGCCGCCAAGGCGCCGGGCCAAGCCATAGATCCCAATCGAGCGTTTTAGGTACCGGCTCGGACTCCTTGGGCCGTGTACCGCCGCCCCAGTTCTTGTTACTGAATATATCCACCTTTCGCACCTTGCCGATCAGCCCCGATTTAATAATCTCCGCCACACTCTTAACTTCCCCTAAAGCGTGAATCTGGATACCCATCTGCGTCATTACTTTATGCTTGCGGGCGGCTTCGGTAAGTCGGCGGACCTCATAAATGTCGTGCGCCAGCGGCTTTTGGCAATAGACGTGCTTGCCCATTTTTATAGCCGCCATAGCTGCGACGGCGTGCAAATTGTCCGGCGTCGATACGGTAACGGCATCGATGTTGTCGCCTTCCTTCTCCAGCATTTTGCGGAAGTCGCGGTATTTCTTTGCGTTAGGATACCGCTTAAACGTGCCGGCCGCGTGTTTGAAATCCACATCACACAGCGCAATGATATTTTCCGTGCTGACCTGGCCGACATCGCTGCCCCCCATGCCGCCGACGCCGATGCAGGCGACGTTTAGCTTTTCACTCGGCGAAACCCTGCCGGGCCCGCCAAGTACATGACGAGGAACGATAGTAAACGCAGCCGTCGCCGCTACGCCACTTAGAAAATTACGACGAGTAATTATTTGTCTCTTCACGATAAATTTCCTTAAATTAATGTAGGGTGGGCTTTAGCCCACCGATTTGCATCCATCCCCAAAGCCTGCGGCTTTGAGGCTGCCACCCATTTTCCAATAACTCTATTGGGTGGCAGCCTCATCCCAATTGTCGTTTATTGGGATGGGGATGACTTTTCCCTATCCAAACAAATGCGTTTTCCTTTTAACTATAGACTATAACCTTCCCGGTATTCCCGGTGGAGGTATTGATTGGCCTCGGGCACGTTGGTAATTTTCATATTGGCGCTATCCCAGAGCAACCTGACGCGCGTCAGCTTCTCCTTCATCGCCGGGCGCAGGGCAACATTACCCAGCAAGACGGCTTCCGCTAACGGTCCGGCATGATTAAAATTGGAACCGGCTGGTTTGCCGCCCTTGCAGGCATCGATCCACTCCTGGTGGTGGCCCGGCGAACGTTCGAGCACCTTCGGCGGCGTACCGTATGCTTGTCTTCTCGATTCCGGTATTAGCCTGTATCCGAACATCTTCCCTTTATCACCGACAAACAGCGTGCCATTCGTACCGAATTGCTGGTTGTCCTCCAATTCCTCGGGGCGGG
>DAOVMB010000017.1 GCA_030630905.1 Sedimentisphaerales bacterium | reverse complement strand
GTATGTCGTATGTCGTATGTCGTATGTCGTATGTTGTATATCGTATTGCGTACTGCGTGATTCTACTCCGCACGGAATAAATTGATTGGTGGGGCGAGCCGCCACCCTACTGTCTTCTGTATTGCTTCGACCCAGCACCAGTGGTGCGTGCTAAGCCGGTTTTGGCGAAAAGGTGAAGCGAGCCATCTGTGCTCTGTCTCCAAGCTCCCGTTCGATTCGCATGAGTTGATTGTACTCAGCTACTCGTTCGGATCTCGATAGCGACCCGATCTTGATCTGTCCCACGTGCGTGCCTACGGCAAAGTCCGCCTCGAAGGGCAATTCGGTTTCACCCGACCGGTGCGAGATGATACAGGTCATGCCGTTTTGTCGCGCCAGCTTGATGGTCTGGAGTGATTCGGTAATGGTTCCGATTTGGTTGACCTTGATAAGAACGGAATTTGCGGCCTTTTTCCGTATCCCCATTTCCACGCGTTCGACATTAGTAACAAAAAGATCGTCGCCGACAATCTGGATAGCATCGCCGGTCTGCTGCTTTAGATGGGCAAATCCATCCCAGTCCTCTTCCGCCAGGCCGTCCTCGATGGAAACAATAGGATACTTCCCGGCCCACTCGACGTAAAGCTCGACCATTTCCTCGCTGGTCAGGCCTTTGCGTCCATCTTTTTCCAGATGGTATCGATCGTCTTGATGAAGTTCCGAGGCCGCAGGATCCAACGCGATTCCGATCTGCGTGCCGGGTGTGTACCCGGCCTGTTCCATGGCCTCCATTATCAGTTGAAGAGGTTCCTCGTTTGAACGGACCGGCGGAGCGTAGCCGCCTTCATCCCCCACGGTAGTGGGCCAGCCCTTTTTCCGAATGATCCTGCCCAGATGATGGAAGATCTCCGCACCCCAGCGCACCGCCTCGACAATGGATGGCGCGCCAATTGGCATAATCATATACTCCTGCATATCGGCGGAACCTTCGGCATGTTTGCCGCCGTTCAGCACGTTCATCATGGGTATCGGCATAGTAAACTTCTCAACCGGACGCTCGTCAATCAAGCTCGCCACATACTCAAAGAAGGGGATTTTCTCGGCCAGGGCTCCGGCCTTCAGACAGGCAATAGACACCGATAAAATGGCGTTGGCCCCTACCTTCGATTTATTGGGAGTACCGTCGATTTCCAGCAGATGATTATCAATACCCGCCTGGTCGGTTACATCGCGTCCCACTATAGCGGGCGCAATCATCTCATTGACATGGGCTACGGCCTGTAACACACCTCTACCCAAATAGCGACGGGGATTGCCATCGCGTAATTCCAATGCCTCATGTATTCCAGTTGAGGCCCCTGATGGAACCATGGCAGTGGCCATCAATCCGTTCTCCAGGATTACAATGGCCTCAATCGTAGGATTACCTCGTGAATCCAACAATTCCTGTGCGGTAACTTTTGCTATTTTCATTATTTTCTTAAATCCCAATTAAACCAATTAGTTTACTTCATATAACCAGATTTAGTGTGTTTGTCAAGTGGGTATCAGTCAGAAACTTGCATCAAAAAATGGTGCATTTTGGTGTACACCCCTTTTGAAGCAAAAAGGAGTTTGACAGCATATACAGGAAGTTGTTATACTACAAGACGTTGGAAATTTTGGCGGCGTAGCTCAGTTGGTTAGAGCATGGGATTCATAAGCCCAGGGTCGTTGGTTCGAATCCAACCGCCGCTAATCGATTTATGAATTATGATTTACGAGTGCGGCTTCGCCGAGACCGTTTACAATCATAAATCGAAAATCGTAAATCGTAAATATTATGGCCCCCATCGTCTAGTGGCCTAGGATATCAGGTTCTCATCCTGGAGACAGGGGTTCGACTCCCCTTGGGGGTATTTGATTAACAGCCAAGACCGCGTTTTCTTGCGTGTCTTGGCTGTTTTTGTGTCTATGGTTGCCTCCGGAAACGGTTGGTCATTCCAAGTTTGAGTAACTTATCCTTGACAAACTGAATCCTAAAAGGTATAATAGTGTATAATACGATTCTCACTTACCGTCATGTGAGGGAATTATAATAGTTTGCCTCACAGCGATAATTGGGGGGTGCAATACGGAGTTACTCGGAAGATACAGAGATTTGTGTCCGATGGGCCAAATTCTTTATCCATCCACTCATGTATCCCTGCCAATCTCGAAGGGGAGTAAGGATTAAGCTAAAAGAATGATCATTACTTTAATAAAGGGGATGGATGATGGAAGGCATAAAGATAGGCGGGAAGTATTTTAGGAAAGTTATCTCCTTCATGATGTGTTGCCTGATTTTGAACGCGTCACTTCCAGTTGCGACGGCTCTTGAGTCGGGTGATATTACTGATTCTTCCGGCATTATCGGCACACCATTGTGGGGTGACCACACAACCATAGACACTGACCATGGCGCAATCATCGACTGGAGCAATTTCAACACAAGTTCAGGTCAGATTGTTGAGTTCCGGCAATATTTAGATGGGGACCTAAGTAACATGTCGGCCGTGCTCAATAGGATAAGCTCCGGGAGCCTTCCAACTGAGTTTAACGGTGCTCTGAATGCTAATGGCCGTGTTTTTGTTGTTAATCCCGCTGGAGTCATCTTCGGCGCAGGATCAACCGTAAACGTTTCACAGTTGGTTGTCTCCGGTCTGAATATGTCAAATGATGCATTCAATGCCGTCCTGGCTGACCCAGGTAACCAGATGGTTTTCGAAGGCGGCAACGGGGACGTGACAAGCCGCGCTACAATTCAAGCTGACGATAGCGTCTTTCTTATCGGCAATAAGGTCTATAACGTTGGCGTGATTGTCGCTCCGTCCGGATTGGTTGTTATGGCTGCCGGTGATAATGTGTATCTTGCTCAGGATGGCAGCAATGTCTTAGTTGAACTCGAGACGGATCCTGGAAATAACCTTCCTGATATTCGGAATTCGGGTGTTGTCAGTGCTGAAAATGGGACAATCGTACTTGCTGCCGGCGATAGCTTTTCCAGGGCTATTAGTAACGTGGGGATATTTTCTGCATCAGGCGGTTCAATAACGGCCCATGCTGCACGCGTTGAAAACAACGGTTGGATGATTGTGGATTCTACCAGCAGTGATGGCGGCAGCATCAGCCTGACCGGGGTGGAAGAAGTTATATTTGGCCCGGACGCATTCGACAATACTGGGCAGACTACGGCAAACGCCGGACTCAACGGCAATGGTGGAACGATAACTATAGAATCCGAAGGCATGGTTACCCTCGCCGATAACGCATTCATTGAGGCAAATGGTGGCGACATTTCAGGAGATGGGGGGCATATAAAAATTTCCGGTGAACACTTTGTTATTGCCGATGATATTGACGCCTCGCCCGGCAATACGGATTACGAGCCCGGCTCGTTGGAAGTTGTAACTGCGAATGTTACTATTGCAGCCGGTGAGAATCTCGGAGAGTTGGATACTATTTATGAGAATGATATCGAAATTCTCTCACAGGGTGGAACAAGCCTTATTATTGAGGCTCAAGACAGCATTATTGTGCAAGATATACCTGATGATGGTGTAATTGATGGCCGCTTTGGGGACATTGAGTTTCATGCAACAGGTGCAGATAGTATCGTATTATTCGAGGATAAAACCGATACCATACGTACAACTCTCGGCGATATCGTTATGGAAGCCGGTTCGGGCAGCATTGATATCGGCAGCCTGGAGACCGCTAAAGATTTGTCTGATATTAGACCGACTCCAGGCCAAATTATCTTAACCACCAACAATGAAGGTAATATAACCACAGAGAATCTGACGATTAAGGATGGATGGGGCCATGCTGAAATCAACGTCAATGCTTCTGGTGATTTGACCGTCAATGGTGATGTGACTGTTGGAAGAGACTCTGCAATATATAATATCCCACTCGGTGCAGATGCTGAAGCTATGATAAATCTGAATGCTCAAGACTCTGTGGTTCTCAACGGAGACGTTCGTGCCGATGCCTATGGAATACACGATGGTATTGAAGGCGGTGTAACCAAAGCCTATATTGGAATTTCTGCAGGTACTAATGAGACCGGCTCTGGAGATGCGACTATAAACGGAGACCTTGTGGCCATGGCAAGATCGACAAGCCATGGAACATCTGAGGCAACTATAGAGATAGATGTATGGGGTTTCGTCAACTGGGGCCCGGAAGCCGCACTTCCTTTGGCTGATGGTGACGAAGGGCAGGTGCACGTGGAGAGCCGGACAAATCTTATCGAAGAGGATGCCGGCAATGTTGCGCAAATAATTGTCAATGCACAGAATAATATACCGGCGCCGGAAGCGTTACCTGATTTTTCTGAGACCCACATGGGTGATCTTGTTAGCGGAAATGTGCTCGATAATGACTTTGATCCGGAGGGCGAACCGATCACGGCGGCATTGATTGATAACCCCAGCCATTCCGAATCGTTCACATTAAACGAAGATGGTAGTTACAGCTATACGCCGGAACCCGGCTATGTCGGCACTGACAGCTTCACATACACAGCCTCTGCCGGTGGAGGTACTACTGCTCCTATTTTAGTTACAATCACCATGACCAACACTCCCCCTGTAGCTGAGAGTGATGCGCCGACTACTCACATGGGTGCCCTTTTAGACGGCACGATACTGGATAACATTTCCGATCCGGACGGTGATCCGCTTACTACGGCATTGGTCACTGATACCGAGCATGGCATATTGACGCTGGATCCGGATGGAACCTACAACTACGAACCGGATGAAGGCTATGTCGGCACTGACAGCTTTACGTATTCGGTTGCTGATGGTGCGATCGGTGCGGAGCCTGTTCAGGCAACAGTTACAATCACTATGACCAATACTCCCCCTGTAACTGAGGGCGACGCCCGGGCTATTCATATGGGCACCCTTTTAGATAGCACGATACAGGACTACGTTTCAGACCCGGATGGCGACCCGCTCGTAACGGCCTTAATCACTGATACCGAGCACGGCACACTGACGCTGTATCCGGATGGAACCTACACTTACCAGCCGGATGAAGGCTATGTCGGCACCGACAGCTTCACGTTTTCGGCCACGGATGGTGAGATTGATACAGAACCTGTTCAGTTAACAGCTACAATCATCGTAACTAATACCCAGCCCGCCCTGACTAATGATACGATTACAACCAATCTGAGAACTGCGGTTGTTATCGATGTCCTGGCTAATGATTCTGACCAGGATGGTGACCCGCTTACAGTGGACTCGATCATATACGAAGGTGCTGGAACTGTGGTACTGAACGAGGACAACACTATCACCTACACGCCGGCGGCAGACTTTCTTGGAGAAGAAAGTTTCACATATACGGCCAGCGATGGGCAGCTCGACACCGAGCCTGTTAAGACAACGGTGACAATTATGGTCAGTGTGGGATATATACCACCTGTGCCGCTCAATATGCCGACAGGACCGGGCCTGGAAAGAACGGACATAGAAATCTCGGGTTGCCCGGCACTGATGAAATGGGTGGCTGAGGAACTTGGAATTGATGAAAGAATGATGGATATTTGGATTGTAAACGGCCTGGCCTCTACAGGAAATATCCAGCCGTGCGAATCTTGCACAAACCTTAAACAAGCAGCTAAAATTCTGATGGATACCGATGGGACTCATATAGCCGCCCTGACTCAAGTAATAAATGATTTCGCCTTCGGTAATGCGCCACTGAGTACGGAACAAATTGCATCCATTGCTCAAGCGATGGCACGCAACACCAGAACCAAGAACCAGTATGGCGTAGCTGAAGAATACCTTGCCGCCCTTTCGGAGTATGTTAGTATCTTAAACATGGATTTGGCTTTTTCGCCGGAAGAATCCGTGCAATTTGCATATGAAAAATATATTGATCGATTGGCTGAAAGTGGAAATGTCGGCGTAGCTGATTACATTACAGCGAGATTGGACTCGTTGGCTGTGTTTCTGTCAATATCGCTCATAGAGCCTGTACAACCGAATGAGTATGAAGGTTGGTAATCAGGTATTGACCTGATTACTGGGGAAAAAGAGCCTTGCCGGGCAATAATATCTTCGCACCCAATATCGTATTCTACCTGGGCCTGCTCCAGCGATACAAGCATCTCTTGGAACTGGCTACCGATCTCGCTGAGCTTGCCTTTCAAGATAGAATCGCCCTGATACATCCACACAGCTTCCAACCGGCCGCAAGGAACCAGAAATGCAAAACAGATCAAAGTCAAAACAGATATGCCCGGTTTTCTTGAGATTGAATGTCTCATGATATAGCCCTATAATTACAACTGCGATAACTTCTACAACAAAACGGCAAAATGATAACTTAGGCACTCTAACAAAACCTAACTTGTCATTCCGAGCGCAGCCGAGGAATCTATTGAAATAGCCCCGCGGAGCGGTTCCTTATTTTCGAGTTTGGTTTTGTTAGAGCCTC
The DNA here is from genome assembly GCA_030630905.1 of Sedimentisphaerales bacterium. Taxonomy (GTDB): domain Bacteria; phylum Planctomycetota; class Phycisphaerae; order Sedimentisphaerales; family Anaerobacaceae; genus JAFGPJ01. The sequence goes on along the minus strand of DAOVMB010000017.1, from coordinate 7,586 downwards.
TTAAGCTTTTTGGCCCTGCAAGGATAGCAAATATACTTTTGTAAAACAAGGTGGATTTGATTGAACAGTGCAGATACAATGATAAATGGGAAACCTGTAAGGATATGATTAGTAGAATGGAGCGTATAAAATGAAACACGACAAACTAGTGAAAACTGTGGCGTTAATGCTATTATTCCATTGGTGCCTGCCCGCGTTTGCTGCCGGAGACAAAACACTGCTTTGGCAGATTGGTAAAGCCGACAATGATACGGCGGAATTTGCTCTTGGACCAGACAGGAGCAACCAGTATTCGACGACGTTCCCTAATGATGCTTTATTCATAACAGGGCAATCCGATACCAAAAAAGACTGGCCCTATATACAACCAGGACCGGCCGATGCCTGGGCGGGCGGCAAGAGCCACACATGCACGATTATGTTCGGTCTCAAGATGACATCGAAAGAGGGTAAATGCCAGATTGTGCTGGACTTTGTCGATACGCACAGCGCCAAGCCGCCTAAAATGGAAGTCAAAATCAACGACATATCCTTTGTCCGTGAATTGCCCAAGGGCGCCGGCGACGCTTCGGCACATGGTCAGCCGGACAAAGGCCGTGAGTGTCGGCTCGTCATTGACTTCCCTGCCGGGGCGCTCAAGGTGGGCAGTAATCATATCGCCATCACGTCACTGGAGGGTAGTTGGGTCTTGTACGACCAGGTGGCACTGACTGTACCGCCCGGCATTGAGACCGGGCCGGTCGAGCCCGTGACTAGGTTCCTGGATGCTCACAGCCAGCCGTATCTGGTCAGACGCAATGATGGCAAGATGTATCAACCTGTGCTGGTATCGGTCCTTCACATCGGAGAACAGACTGAGGCCGAAGTCTCGGTCAACGGGGCCGAATTTGCCAAACAGTCGCTGAAACCAGGCTTCAAAGTTATTGAGGGATTCGCGCCGGCGGTTCAGGAACCGACTTCGGTGCAGATCGATGCCAAGGTGGCGGGCAAGTCTATCGGCAAGCAGACGCTCACCATTAAACCCGTTCGTAAGTGGGAAATATATATATTACACCACTCACATGTGGACATCGGGTACACTCACGTTCAAACGGAAGTGGAACGCAAGCATTGGGAGTACTTCGAACAGGTCATCGACCTGGCGCGCAAGACGGCGGATTATCCGGCCGGCTCGGCGTTTAAGTGGAACGTCGAGGTACTCTGGGCGGTTGACAGCTTCCTGAAACAGGCATCGCCGGAGGATATACAAGCCTTCGTTGACGCCGTGAAGAAGGGCTGGATCGGCCTGGATGCTTTATACGGCAACGAGCTGACAGCTTTGTGCCGGCCGGAAGAGCTTATCCGTCTGGTGGATTATGCCCGGATGCTCAGGCAGCGTTACGATGTAACAATCGACTCAGCGATGATCACCGATGTCCCCGGCTACACGTGGGGCATAGTGCCGGTTCTGGCCCAGAGCGGCGTAAAATATTTCTCCGTCGGCCCCAACCGCGGGCACCGTATCGGCTATACGCTATCGACATGGGGCGACAAACCCTTCTACTGGGAATCGCCGTCCGGCCGGCAAGAAATTCTCTGTTGGGTGGCCGGCGAAGGTTATTCCTACTTCCACAGTGGGCGTCTCGACGGGGGAAGGCTCTTTGATTATCTCAAACGCCTGGGGGACTCCGAGTACCCTTACGATATGATACAGCTTCGCTACTCTATCGGCGGTGACAACGGTCCGCCCGACCCGGACATGAGCGACTTCGTCAGGGACTGGAACCAGAAGTACGCCTATCCCAAGCTGGTTGTGGCCACAACTACAGAAATGTTCCGGGAGTTTGAACGGCGATACGCCAGCAAAGTACCCAGGTTTAGTGGCGATTTCACGCCGTATTGGGAAGATGGGGCTGGCTCGTCCGCAGCCGAGACAGCAATAAACCGTGAGGCCGCCGAACGTCTGGTGCAAACTGAAACGCTGTGGGCCATGCTCAATCCGGCGGGCTACCCTGCCGAGCAGTTCCGGGAGGCTTGGCGCAACGTCATCCTCTACGACGAACACACCTGGGGCGCGCACTGCAGTATCAGCCAGCCCGAAAGCGATTTCACCAAGGCCCAGTGGAAGATCAAACAGGCCTTTGCACTTAATGCCGACTTACAGTCGCGCAATCTCCTTAACAACGCACTGGCCGGACATCGAGCGAAGGCAAAACAAGTCACCACACTGGACGTGTTTAACACTTCCTCCTGGACGCGAACGGACCTGGTTATATTGCCAAAGGACATGAAAGTGGCTGGTGACGTTGTCAAAAACTCCGACGGGCAAAGCGTGAAATCGCAGCGGCTCTCAACGAGCGAGCTGGCTTTTCTTGCACAGGACATCGCGCCTTTCTCCGCTAAACGATTTACATTCGGCGCCGGCGAGGCTTCCACATCCGGCACCGCTTTAGCGAAAGATACCAAACTAAGCAACGGCACGATATTGCTTACCGTCAATGAGAAAACCGGTGCGGTCGAGAGTTTGAAGTGGAAGCAGCAGAATATCGAATTGGTTGACAGCGAGGCCGGGCTGGGGCTAAACGATTATTTCTACGTGGCAGGCAGGGATCCGACAGATCCGCAACGTAACGGACCGGTTACAATCCGCGTCAAAGAGCGAGGGCCGCTGGTCGCGTCGCTGCTGGTTGAATCCGATGCCCCGGGCTGCAACAAGCTCGTTCGTGAGCTTCGAGTCATTGACGGCATCGACCGCGTGGACATCATCAACGTCATCGACAAGAAGAACATCTACGAGCAGGAGGCCGTGCATCTGGCCTTTCCCTTTAAGGTACCTGAAGGTGTAATGCGAATGGATATTCCCTGGGCGGTTGTCAGGCCTGAAACAGACCAACTGCCCGGCGCCTGCAAGAACTACTTCACAGTTCAAAGATGGGTGGACGTGTCCAACAAGGATTACGGCGTCACATGGGCAACGCCTGATGCGCCACTGATCGAAGTCGGGGCTATTACTTCCGACCCAAGGGGCAAGACCGTGGGATGGATCAAGAGCATTAAACCGTCAACTACATTGTACTCTTATGTGATGAACAACTACTGGGAGACCAACTACAAGGCGTCTCAGGAAGGGCCAACGACATTTCGTTATTCAATCGAGCCTCACCGCGGCTTCGATTCCGGCAAGGCGGCACAATTCGGCACTGGGTGCAGTCAGCCGCTCATCGTTGTGCCGGTTGATAAAAAGACACCCATTCGGAGTTCCATTATGAATGTCGAGCCTGCGAGCATAATTGTGACGGCCTTCAAGCCCAGTTCGGACGGCAAGGCATGGGTCGTGCGCCTGTTTAATGCAGGCGGGCAATCCGAGAAAGCCACTGTCACCTGGGCAAAACCTGCGCCGGACACAATATGGCTCAGCAACCTGGCGGAAGAAGAGATCAACAAGGTAACAGAACCGATAGAGATGGCAGCCTACGATATTGTCACTTTGCGAGCTTCGCTGACCGGAAAGTAATGAAATGACGATGACATCACGAGAGCGTGTTTTAGCGGCTTTAGAGCATCGGGAAACTGATCGTGTCCCCGTTGATCTTTCCGGGCACCGGTCTTCGGGCATTGCGGCTATTGCATATCCGAAGCTACGCGAGTTCCTGGGCCTGCCACCCGTGCCGATTCGTGTTTACGACATCATTCAGCAACTGGCAATTGTCGATGACGATGTACTGGATCGATTTGGCGTTGACACTATCGAGATGGGCCGGGGCTTCGCACAGGACAAAAAATCCTGGACTCCCTGGACTCTGCCGGACGGTACAGCGTGTTTTGTCCCCGCCTGGACGCGACTTGAGCGGGATGATAACCGCTGGGTGATTCGGTCAGAGGGCGGCAGAATTCTCGCTCACATGCCCGATGGATCGCTCTATTTTGAACAGACCTATTTTCCTTTTCTCGAAGGTGATGATCTCAGTGCGATCCCCGAAGTCCTCGGAGAATCCATGTGGACGTCTATTGCCAGCCCGCCCGGTCCGATTAGTGACCAGCAGCTTTCCTATGGCGCCAAGAAATTGCGTGAGAAAACGGACCGCGCCATCATAGGCTTGTTCGGCGGTAACCTGTTTGAAGTGGGCCAGTTTCTTTATCGCAACGACCAGTTTATGATGCTGCTGGCTGCTGAGCCGCAACACGCTCACCGTTTCCTCGATAAGTTGATGGAAATTCATATAGTCAATCTGGAGCGGTTTTTAGCCGCTGTTGGCGAGCATATCGATATTATTCTCTTTGGTGACGATCTTGGAATGCAGACAGGACCGATGATGTCACCCAAGATGTATTGCGAGTTTTTCAAGCCCCGGCACAAATTACTCTGGAACCTCGCGAAAGAACTGGCCGATGTCAAGGTCATGCTGCACTGCTGTGGAGGTGTCCGGGAGTTGATGCCCCACTTGATCGAAGCCGGCCTCGACGTTATCAATCCTGTTCAAATCAGTTGTTCGGGAATGGACGCCGCAGAGCTCAAGGCCGAGTTTGGAAGCGAACTTACTTTCTGGGGCGGCGGCTGTGATACGAGAGATGTCCTGCCGAACGGCACTCCGCAACAAGTTGCCGAACACGTCAAAAAGCAAGTCGGGACACTCAGTCCCGGCGGCGGCTTTGTTTTCCAGCAGGTGCACAACATCCTGGCTAACGTGCCGCCGGAGAATATCGCAGCAATGTTTGACACCGTGAATGCCGGACGTAGGGGCGGTTCGCGAACCGCCCGTACCAAGGTGAGAACCGATACATGAGCACAATCGATTATGTGATAATCCTGCTCTATTTTGCCGTTGTGATCGGGCTGGGTTTCTGGTATCAGAAGCGCGCATCAAAGAACCTGCGGGCCTATTTTCTGGGGGGCAAAGGAATCCACTGGCTGGCCCTGGCCATGTCCGGGTCGGTATCCAACTTCGATATTACCGGGACGATGTGGATAATTTCCATCCTGTACGTCCTGGGTATGAAATCGATGTGGCACCACTGGATGTGGGGTTTTCTGATGGGCGCATTTTTCCTGAGCTATATGGGAAAATGGGTCCGCCGCTCGAATGTTATGACGGCGGCAGAATGGATGAAGACACGGTTCGGCAGTGACACAGGCGGCAGGCTGGCCCGGACCGCCTACGCCCTGATGGCGGTGCTCACACTCGCCAGTTTTGTGGGATACGCCTATCAGGGAATTGGCAAATTTGCGTCCGTGTACATCCATCTCGAATCACTGGCCCAATATACTTCCAACCCATGGCTCCGGCACATATTCACGGCACATGAACCGGATTGCTTAGCTGTTTTGATTATTGGAATAACCACCCTCTACGTTGTTCTTGGCGGGCTTTACAGCGTGGTCGTAACCGATGTAATCCAAACGGTCATTCTGACGCTGGGCAGCATAGTTATTGCCTGCATCGCATGGTCCCACCTGACTCCGGAGCTGATGTCCGGCCTGCCGGAAAATTGGAGTTCGCTGAGCGTGCCGTGGCGGATCGAAGAATTTGCCGGAACAGAGAACGCACAGTTCGAGCTTTTTGGCGCCCTTGTGATTGTCTGGGTCATGAAGGGCCTCCTGCTCAATGCCGGCGGGCCGGCCCAGATGTATGACTTCCAGCGTTTTCTTGCCGCCCGTGATGCACGCGATGCCGCGAAGGTTGGTGCGGCCTGGAGCGTTTTTCTGATTGTCCGCTGGGCGATGGCTATCGGGATCGCTCTGCTGGCCATTACGGGAGTCGCCGGCGTGACGGATTCGGAGAAAGTAATGCCGCTGGTTCTGCTGAAATTCCTACCGGCCGGGCTTAGGGGCATCGTCATCGCCGGATTGTTAGCTGCGTTTATGTCCACCTTCAGCTCTACCGTCAATAGCGGGGCTTCCTTTATCGTTCGCGATCTGTGGCAGCCCTACTTCCGTCCCAACGCCAGCGAAAAGCAATCAGTACGCTTTAGTTACATCGCGACAATTCTGCTGGTTCTCATCGGCCTCGGCATTGGTACTCAGGCCACCTCGATAGCCCAAATATGGAGCTGGATGATGATGGCCTTAGGTGCCGGCGCGGTTGTACCGAATGTGCTCAGATGGTACTGGTGGCGCATGAACGGCTGGGGCTATGCGTTCGGAACGCTGGGCGGCATACTCCTCTCTTTAGTAGCATTGTTCTTCCCGAATGCTCCGGCATATTATACGTTTCCTTTGATATGTGCCGCTTCGCTGATTGCCAGTATCGCAGTGTCCCTGGCAACTCGGACGACGGATGAGGCCACCCTTGTCAGTTTTTACAAATCGGTTCGGCCCTTTGGATTGTGGAAGCCGATTGCAGCAAAAGCCGGCCTGTCTATGCAAGAACTATCCTCCAAGCCGGAAAGCATGTCACGAACAATCGTAAACGTTTTGCTTGCCATGCTTGCGATTACCGGGCTGTACCTGTTCCCTATGTATCTCGTTGGCCGCTGGTATCTCTATTCGGTGATATGGCTTGGACTGGCGATCATGGCGGTATTCGCTTTAAAATACACCTGGTACCGGTTTCTACCCCCTGCCGGGCAAGAATGAAGATATGGACTAGCATCGAGAGTTCGATTTATGAATGATAGCAAAGAAGATCAGTTATATATGAAAGTGGCTATCGAGCAGGCACAGATAGCCAAGGAAAATGGCGATGTTCCAATCGGTGCCGTGATTGTATACGAAAACCAGATAATCGGCAGGGCATATAATCAGCGAGAGCAACTTCAGGATCCGACCGCCCATGCTGAAATCATCGCCCTAACACAAGCGGCGGCGTTTCTGGAGAGTTGGCGGCTGCACGGCTGCATGATGTATGTCACATTAGAGCCGTGCACGATGTGTGCCGGGGCGCTCGTTCTGGCACGGATAGACAGGCTCGTCTATGGCTGCGACGATCCCAAGGCCGGTGCGGTCAAGAGCCTGTATAATATCGTTACCGATGAAAGACTGAATCACACAATAAATGTGACTTCCGGCGTCTTAGCCGAAGAATGCAGTGGCCTTTTGCAGCATTTCTTTCGACGCCGCCGAATCGAAAATAATCAGCAGTGACAAGAAAGCCATTTCACCGAGCCGCGAGCAACTCACAGGACGACCTATTCGCTGAGTTTAACTGCCGTGCCGTAAACTAAAAGCTCAGCGGCACTGCCAACAACACTTGTCGTCATGTAGCGAATATTGATGATTGCGTCCGCCTGCATTTGGGCGGCTTTCGCGATCATCCTGTTCGTCGCTGTTTCGCGGGCCTTTCCCATCATCTCGGTGTACTCGGTTAGTTCGCCGCCAAGGATCAGCCTGGCGATAGCCGACAGGTCTTTGCCAAGCCATATCGCAAATACCGTGTGACCCTGGACCAGACCGAGAATCTCACTCGTATGGCGGCCGGGTACTTCTGTCGAGTTCAAGATTAAAACCGAGCGATCAGGCTCGGTCGGCAGCGGCTCCTCTGCCGGCTTGGCGCTAATCTTCTGTTCGAGGGCCAATGTAAGCAAAACAACCAGGATGCCGCCCAGAAGGCAGAAGATCGCTATCCGCAGCCACCAGGGCACGACCGGATCATTTTCAACGATCACGTGCC
>DAOVMB010000396.1 GCA_030630905.1 Sedimentisphaerales bacterium | reverse complement strand
TTTGCTGCTTTTATCGCTCCCCTGACAAAAACTTCTCTGCTTTCTGCACGGTGCGTCAATTCAATCCTCTCAGAATCTCCGGCGAAAACCAGTGGAAGTTCAACGGCAAACACGTCAACGGCATGGACCAGGAGCACATCGATCTGATAAAGAGCATCCGCAGCGGCAAACCGCTCAACGAGGGCCAGCGGATTGCCGAGAGCACGTTGACGGCTATTGGCGCGAGGATCTCCGCCTTTACGGGCCGGACCTTCAAGTGGAGCTGGCTGCTGAATGCTTCCAAGCAGGATCTCGTGCCGAAGCAGGAAGACATGAAAGCAGGTCCCGGGATATTCCACAGTATCGCGACCGGCTGCGATAAGCTCGTATAAAACCGGAGTTGAATTTGCAGCAACAGTTTGAAGAGACTTCGTGACATAGAAGCGTTAGGTGTAGTGTTCTGTTATGCGCGTTTATAGGATTTGTCATTCTGCACACATTCGGGAAGAGCCATCCCCATCCCGATAGAATTGATGGAAAATGGGTGGCAGCCTCAAAGCCGCAGGCTTTGGGGATGGTCGAGAATGTTAGAGGTAGGCTAAACACATACTTCGCAGGAACAACACCCACCGATTGAGGCGTAACAAAGTAGTAGGCCAATGCTTAAAGTGAAGAGGGTGATGACATTGTCGGCCAAAGAAATACCCGGAGGCAAACAACGGTGCTCTTGTAGTCTATCGGAGGCTCTATGTGCTAAGCTTTTTCCTTTCTTCTTTTGGCCTGCGTTTCCAGCGGCGATGCAGCCACCAGTATTGGCTCGGATCTTCCCGCACGAATTCTTCAATTGCCCTGGTATATTCCGCTGTCACCCATTTTAACGGATCGTCCTTATCGGCCCATTCTTCGGGAAAAATAATTCGATTGATCCCGATTTCGAAGTAGAAGCGGTTATCAACCCTCCTGCTGTAACCGACTACTATCGGCATATTTTGGGTTATGGCGAGCAGGCCTATGCTCTTATAAGTGCTGGCTTTGCGGCCGAAGAAATCGACGAATATCCCTTTTTTGCCGGCGTCCTGGTCGACAACGAAGCAGAGCGTAGCACCGGCTGATGTGAGTTCTTCCATGAGCGTTGTTGCGCCTTTTTTGTCGATTATTCTTTGCCCGGCTGCCCTGCGGACTCCGTAAAGATATCTGCTGATGTATTTGTTATCCAGCGGTCGGGCGATGCTGTAAACTTCGAAACCAAACAGGCCCAGAAGATAACCGATGATTTCAAAATTACTATAATGAGCGCCGACCATCAACAATCCTCGGCCTTCCATCATCAGCCATTTGGCCTGTTCAACGTTTCTGTATCGCGAGTAATCGCGCCAGTTATACTTTTTTACCAGTCGCGGCGTAAACAATACGTCTATTGTCAACATCACAATATGCTCGAAACTTCGCCGGCCCGTTTGCAATATCCATTGCTCGCTCTTTTCCGGGAAGCTTGCCCGAAGATTTTCCAAAGCCCGTTTTCGGCCGCGATGATAATATTTCCACAACAATCGGCCGAGAAAACAAGCGGTGTTAAGATTGGTCTCGACATCGAACAGGTAAAGAAAAACTATTAGAATCCGCAACATAAAATAGGCAAGCCAATCTATGATGGGAATGTGTTTTTTCTTTTTCTTCTTTCGTTGGGGCAAATCAGCCATAGGCTGTGATTTTAGGCTCAAAATAGCTATTGTCAAGTCTTAAGAAGAGTCCACCTTTATGAATGATAGAATAACCAGTAACCTTTGCCCAACGTTGATTCTTCCGGAACGATTGGCAGAAGACACTGGTTATATGTTGTTACCAGAGCAGAATTAAGTCGTAAAGGCCGGATTAAAATCGATAGCCTAAGCCGAGAAAATATTTTACATCCGTTTTATGAGCGCCAATCGCCGGTGTTGTGTCGTAGTTGAGGATTGTTTTTAGAGTCATAAAAAACGTCTCGGTGAAGTCGGCACGGACTCCGGCGGTTGTTGTGAGAAAGTAGTCGGAAAATTTATCAATGCTCGGGTAGAAGGTCAGATCATGTACGAACTTTATGTTTTTGCGGAGCTTTTTGTCGAAGTTGTAGCCAAGCTGGAGCGCAATTTCACTATTGCTGTCAGTCTGGTTGTCGTACTTCTCATAAAGTGATGCCAGACCGAACTCCGTTGAAAAGTTCATTTTTTCCGACTCAATCCATTGATAGCCGGCACCGAGACCAATAATAGTACGCCGGTCCAACTCGGCAACGGCATCCTTTTCGTATCGACCATCCAGGTAACCGTACATCTTTTTACTGAAAAAGTAGTCGTACTTGCCTTTTGCACGCCACCAGTCTTCAATAGTTACTTCCTGTCCTGTGTCCGGGTCTTCCTGCTGCCCTTTTGCGTAATCCGTGCTGACTGTCGTGCGATCTTTTTCAGTACGTTTAGTAAAAGTGGCGTTGGCGCTGATCATCTCGGTTTTTGCGTTGCCGTGTGTAGAGGTAATCCCGACGGCAATATCCCCTGTCCATTTCGGTATGGGCTTTATAGGCGGATTGATTGAGACGATATCGGCGACCGCAAATTCCTGGGCTTTCATCGACTCACTGCCTTCAATGGCGAACCGGCCGGATTCGGCGCTCGACACTTTTTGCGTAAAACCCGTTTTGTCTTTAAGGTTGACTGTGATTGGATCATCACTGCTTAAAGTCTCAATGTTGGATAAATCCACAGTGACCGGGCCTGCGACGTCTGCCTTGAAGGCTAATTTCCCATCTACAAGATGTTGAATTTTACCTGAGAGACGATCTCCATTCTTCAGATGAATTTAATCTCCGTGGCTTACCAGAGCAATCAACACCAGAGAAGCCACTACAATTGGAATTCGATAACGCATTGTAATCTCCTTTATCTTACGTTATTTCATTTGCCCACTGCCGCCGATCCATGACTACCAGTATATTTGGGCCTTTGCTACTTGTTCTCTTCTTTCTTTCCGCCAAGCAGACCACCGAGGCCTTTGATAAGGTCTTTCGGCTCCTTGATAACGTCTTTCAACTCCTCAGGGACATTGTCTCCGAGTTTGTCGCCGAGTTGCTTTTCGATTTGTTTATCGACTTCCTCCGACAGCCTCTCCTTGCCGGCTTTTACCAGGGCCTGCTTGATACTATCCTGGAGGCCATGAGTATCGAACACAAGCCGAGGCTCGGTAATCGGGCCCACTATCTTAATCGTTGTCTTAAGGTCTTTGAGGATTTTGAAGGCTTCGGATGTCGTCTGGCCACCCAGGCCCAGAATTCCGTCGCCCCGGGAGCTGGCCTGCATGTTCTGTACTTCGATATCCACGGTAAGGTTGATCGATTCGCTAGTAATCAATCCGTTGAACTGCCCCGAAGCGAGACCGGATGTAAAGGTCAGGCCTGCACCACTGCTGAGGTTCGACTGCAATTTGCTCAAGTCCAAATTACTGAAATTCCCCGTCACCTTCGGCACTTTTTCTCCTGTGCTGTAATCGAAGGTCATATTGATCTCAAGCGGCGTGTCGTTTGACTTGACCTTCAAGTTGATAGGCAGGGCAGTGGCAGACGGGGC
>DAOVMB010000149.1 GCA_030630905.1 Sedimentisphaerales bacterium | reverse complement strand
AATTGAAATATTTTTCTTGAAAAATCAACATCAATAGTGTAATTATTCAGTAGATTAGAAAGCAAGCGAGACATCTTGGATATGTGATTAAGGAGTGATTGTCCCTAGATTTGACGAATTCGAAAACTTTGGGTAATCTATCAAGATCAAAGAGCAAGCTGTAAGAAGTTGAGTATACAAATGGATGTACCTGATATATGCAAACCCTGGCTTGAGAAGATGAAATCTGGAAATAGTCAATGTCAGAGGATTTTAGATAATCTTCGTAGGGATAATTGCATAAAATCCGAAATTAGTGACGAATTTTTTAAACGCCTGACAGCCAAAGGAAATCCATGTTGCCCCGAAGATGCCAAAAACAAATCTATTGATATAGTTAAGGCTGATCCTGATAGATTCGTATGCCAAGGAGGAAAAATTCCCAGTGATTCGTTTAATACGCTTTTTAGATTAGAGGATGTAAATAAATTGGGAAAACATCTTCCTGATGAGCATCTACGCAATTTTGGCATAAGGGACCGAAAAACACTCAACTCTAAAGAGCTTCCTGACGATGAATTAAGTATTATTGTACATATGTATAAGGGAACACTGGACTTAGGCAATGATCTTGATATCGTTTGGATTACTGATAACGAAAAATCCGAGCAAATTGCTCTAAAAGAATTGGTTGACAGATTAGGAATGTGTAATCTGGAAGAGGAGGAGCGTTGCCTTAAAATTGTGTATAAACGGTATAAAGCGAAAAAAAACTTGCACTTACCGCGTTCTTTTGATGGAATAGATCAAGGTCAATTTGAAGTGGTTGAGAATTGCAAAGCAGACGCAGGTAAGACACTACCGTTGACTTTGCCACATGAACAAGGTTTACCAGAAGCTGTACATAGAGGGTGTAAGATAGAACCGGAAATATTTGAAGTGGAGCTAATAGAATGATTTCAGTCGAACGGGCATTGAATTCTATCTGTGGAAAAAGTGCAGAAGAGGTGTGTGAATTTGCTCGTAATCGAATTTTGGGTACAGATATAGCATCCTTTGGAAGTGGACACTCAACCGAACCCAGCGAAGACGTAGTAATTCAGCTACTTGCAAATCCCGAACTTGATGCAGAAAAAAGAAAAGCGGTAGTAGAAGGATGGATGGATGTATATCGAGAAGTAAGAGAATGGTTAGATGACCTTGATTACATTAAGGACATTAAAAAGTGGAAAGATGTAGTTGTAAATCTATGTAGAGTTGTTGATATTGCTGAACCACCTGAATTTAAGAAATATGCAAAGCGACTCATAACCGAGTTACTTGACGAAGAATCCTGTCCGGGAGAACTACTTGGAGCCGCAGTAAAAGCATACATGGCGTATGCACAGGATGAGAAAAGCATCCGGTTCTGGGAAGATGATATTCTGACAAATAAAGATGTTGCGGCCTATGGTTTCAATGCGTTACTTGACATCGATCCTAATCATGAACGCATCGAGGAAAAACTTTGCGAATTGTGGCGTTTACAGGCTGAAGAGAATTGGCCGGTAAATACAGCATTTCTGCTGCGCCGTGCGGCCAGAGTAAGAAATGAAACAGCTTTAATATACAGGGTGCTTCTGAGATTGAAAAACAAGGACTATTCTTTGTGGGAAAAAATTGAAAAAGAACTAAATCAACCCTGGAGTCAACTATGGTTAAAGAAATTGGCGGAGCTTGAAACACCAAGACATCAAGCAGTTCACAAAAAAGAGCAAGAAATTACAATCGAGAGTGAGAAGTCTAAGGAAGCATATACTGATTTGCCACATGCGGTATTTAAGCATGGATTTGGGCCAGATAGTTTTTCTGTTTATTATGGTCATTTGATGATAAGGTCTCATCCATCAGATATAAATTGGATTGATTATATAAAAAGAACTCTACAAATGATGGATATTAAGGGACACGTAGTAAATTTAAGTTCCCATGCAAAAACAGAGCCTAAGGAGATTGAGCATGCCTCAAAAGTTGGATAAATTAAGTACAGGCATAAAAGGTTTAGATGATGACTTGCGGGAGTTGTTTGCCATATGTGAGGACAAAAAAAAGCTTGATACTATAAAACAGGTTATTGCTAATAAGGATATCTCAAGCGAAGAGTTTTCAAAAGTTATCCCTGAAGTTTTGATAGAACTTTCTCTTTTTTTAGTTGGCCCTCAATTTATAATTCTTTTAGACCAGATTAACAAAGAGGCTATTGGTTTAGTTAAAAAGGCCAACTCGCTTATTGAGGAACATTTTGGCAACTTGTTTGAGAATAAAAATACCAAATCAATGTTAAAGAAAATAGCAGAGGAGAAACAAGATGGTGGTGAATCTCTGGATGATGAAGTTATTCGACGGGTTGGACATTATTTCTTGTGGGAAAATGAACCACCAACACTTATGCCAGCAGTACGCATGGCTTTTAAAAATAGAAAAGGAAAAATTCTGCTAAATACAGAATTAGATTGGGATGACTTGAGTTTCCTTTTGAAAAAGTTATCAAACATCTTTGTTAAATTGCTTGAAAAAGGAAAACCACTTGCTGAATTAGAGCAAATTGATCTGTCATATTCCCAAAAAGTTTTAAAGAATATTGAAGAAACTTTAGGGAATCTACAGAAGATGAAAGAGATTATGCCTGTGTACAAAGAGAAGACTGAGACTGATAACAACAAGCGATCAGTGAAAGATTCATCAAGTCAGAATTAAAGGGCCCATGTACTTCGATTCTCCCTGTTCGATTATCTCTCAGTTCGCAAGCAACCATATCCGTCAATCCAAACACATCATAGCAAAACTAGCGACAGCGGAGCAGTCGACAAGGCCGCCAACCAGCGGGTGAGAGAAACAGAAGAACAAGAACTTCAATACACGAAATCGGCAACCATCCCTATTTAACCCAGACAGTTCGTAGGGTGCTTCGGCCTGAAAAATCCAGTTTCGCGAGCGAGCAATCGTCTTGTGCGGTTTGTTTTCTATTCGATCCTAATTTTCTTGCAATCTCGACCTGTTGGATGTAAAGTAAGCGTGAAATTATCAGCAGTTTAGTCAATAGACTTGGCTGGGATGTTGTTAGATGAAGACCTGGAGCAAAGAAAGGTGTTTTTTTGTTTAACCGCAGAGAACGCCGAGGACGCGGAGAAAATATTAAATTAATTTCTGCGATCCCTGCGGTCTCTGCGGTAAATTCTATGGAGAGGTGTCGGAGTGGCTGATCGAGCCGGTTTCGAAAACCGGTGTGCCCTTTGCGGGTACCGCGGGTTCGAATCCCGCCCTCTCCGTTTTCTTTATTAGTAGGGTGGGGCTTGCCCCACCTTAAGCAATGTCGCGAGCCTTGATCGGTGGGCTAAAGCCCACCCTACGATTTGTATTTTGGAGGCACGTTCGGTGCGAGTAGCGTTAGGGCAATTCAATGCGATTGTGGGTGATTTGGCCGGCAACGCTCAGAAAATGCGGCAAATCTATGCCCGGGCGGTTAAGGCGGGTGTAGATTTGTTAGCCTTCCCGGAATTAGCTATCTGCGGCTATCCGCCGGAAGACTTGCTGCACAAACAGCATTTTTTAAGAGATTGCTCGCTGACCCTTAAAAGGCTTGCTGCCGATTGCCCGGACAAGACTGTAATAGTTGGCTTTGCCGAAGGCGAAGGGGCCAAAAGCTATAATTCTGCCGCAGTAATACAGGGGGGCAAAGTACGCAAAGTATATCGGAAAGGTATGCTGCCGAATTATGGTGTGTTCGATGAGCGGCGATATTTTCATCCCGGCGCCGAGCCGCTCGTCATCAACGCCGAAGGTCTCGATGTTGCCATTACCGTTTGCTTTGATATCTGGAATATCCGGTGGCTTCGTAAGTTTCTCGCGGGCGCCGGGGCAATCCAGATGATTCTTAATATATCAGCCTCGCCGTTTTATACAGGCAAGATCACCGCGAGAGAGAAAGTGATTAATGCGTGTGCAAAGGAATTGAATTGTGCTGTCGCATACTGCAATCTCGTAGGCGGTCAGGATGAATTGATATTTGATGGCCGAAGCATTTTTGCCGATTCGACCGGCAGACTTGTTGCTAAAGCAAAAGCATTTGATGAGGATTTGATTATTGCCGATGTTGTCCCGGCAGCAGATGGGACTGTGCAAATCGAGCCGGTGCAGCCTGCTGCCCGGCAGCCGAGTAACCCTGTTGATGAAATTTATCAGGCGCTCGTGCTCGGCACGAGGGACTACACACGCAAAAATGGTTTTAAGAAAGTGCTGCTTGGTCTGAGCGGCGGCATCGATTCTTCGGTTACTGCAGCGATTGCCGTAGCGGCATTGAACTGCGAGAATGTTATCGGCATCAGTATGCCGTCGGAATTCAACAGCCCCGAAACGATAAGCGACGCCGAGAAGCTGGCTAATAATCTGGGCATCGAGTTTCACACAATCCCGATTGGGCCGATGCTCGGTCAGTTCCACCAATCGCTTCAAACTGTCGAAGGATGGAACGATGAGGGGATTGCATACGAGAATCTGCAGGCGAGGATTCGCGGCTGTATCCTGATGTCACTGAGCAACCGGTTCGGCTCGCTCGTGCTGACTACCGGCAACAAGAGCGAGACGGCGGTCGGATACTCGACTCTCTATGGCGACACTGCCGGCGGCTTCGGAGTGATAAAGGACGTTCCGAAAACAATCGTTTACGAACTGGCCGAACATATCAACGAGATAGGCGGGCGCCAAATCATACCGGAAGATGTGATAACCAGGCCGCCAAGTGCCGAGCTCAGGCCGGACCAGAAAGACAGCGACTCGCTGCCTGATTACGATCTACTCGACAGAATCCTCAAAGGTTATGTCGAAGAGGATAAATCCATCGCAGAACTTGTAGCGCAGGGCCTGCCGGAGGATGTGGTCAGCAAGGTTATTCGTATGGTTGACCGAAACGAGTACAAAAGAAGGCTATCGCCGCCTGGAATAAAAATCACACCAAAGGCATTCGGTAAGGACCGGCGGTTGCCCATTACAAACCTTTACAGCCATAGCCAGGATACGGCTTAATCTTGCAGGTTTTTTCTATTGGATCGCTATCTTCCGGCAAGGGCGTCCACAATGGCTCTGCCGAATTGGACTGCGGCAAGCGGCCCGGTGGCGGTAATAATTGATCTATCCCGCTGAACTGCGAAAACAGTATATATAGCGCCGGCTTGTACGAGTCTGTCTCGTTCGGACAAGAAGCTCGTTGCCCGTATACCGGCGAGCACGTTCGCATTGGCCAAAATCGTGGGAGCGACGCCAATCGCGGCAAGAACCTTTCCCTTACGGACCGTTTCACGCACCATGTTCATTACAGCGGCGTTACCGGCATACTCGGCTGCTCCGGGGCCGCCTATAAAGATTATCGCATCATAGTCGTCAACCTGCAAACGGTTCACAGGAATACTTGCTTCGGCCACGTTTCCGAGCGTACCCCTTATTACGCCGGTTCTCGTGCTTGCAATGACTGTTTGTACCTGCGCGGCGTCGAGTACACGCTTTGTTTCGAAAAGCTCCTCATCTCGGAAATTCTGACTTCCAATGATTAATGCCGCTCTTTTTCCCGCTGCGCCGGCTTGTCCATCGGTGGTTCCTGTTGTCCCCTGTCCCGCCGGGTAACCGACACAAATTATATAAAGTGGCTCCAGGTCTCTTCGAAGTTTGCAGACTTTGCGGACCTCCTTTGTATCAAAATCCCCGACCGTTACGGATCCCAGATCTAAACAGACAGCCTGCAACTGGATATTCTGGGCGATGTGACCGGCTTCCATGTGCATGTATGTTCGGGCCTTGTTCTTGTATTGGTCGGTCAGCTTTCTGAAAGAGCCGGCAACGATGATATTACAACCGGCTCCGGCTATCGACTCGGCCATCGAAGCGGTTGCCGCCAGCATGTTGCGGATATCCTGATTCCCGGTTTGCAGCAGGCTGTGATCGGCCGGGCGATAAACAAACAGACCCTCTTGCGTTGCAAAAAGCAACTCTATAGGATAAATCGCCCCTGCCGAGGGAGCCGTTCGCAAGCCTCTTTGTGGTTCTGTTATGCCCTGACCGGCCCATGCCAATTGGCTGATTTGTGAGCGATTAACCGGTTCGCTGCTGAACTGTCGTACACTTCGTCGCCTGGCCAATGCCTCCTCGAGGGTGAGAGTTCCTCTCAGATTAGGGTCTGTTAGCTGGATTATCATTTGTGGCGCAATTCGGGATCTGCTGCGCCCGAGACAAAGCGTTGCGAAACAAGCTAAAACTATTGCGAGAATTGCTAAGCGTTTCATTTCTTAATCCTCCAAAATAAGTTTTTAAGCGGAAGTTTACAATCTGTATATTTATATTATACACTCAATTCCGGATTTCCCAGATTAAACTTTCTTTTTAGGGTATAACTTCGTATATTTTTCCTCGCATCGGTTGCTCTTATAGGTGGTTTCAATGACTTTATCGTACCAACAGAAGATAGCGGCATGCGTATTGGCTCTTT
>DAOVMB010000068.1 GCA_030630905.1 Sedimentisphaerales bacterium | reverse complement strand
CCTGAGCTGGACTACCTCGTACTCCGATCCGACCGGTTCTTCCATGTCAAGCTTATTCACCCACACCTTGATTTGCTTCAAATCTTCCGCCGATGCCTTCGCAATGATCCATTTACGCCTAGGCTCGGGGATAAGAATTATCGGTCCGCGCGTCGTCCCCACCACGACAGATGTTGCCGTCCCATCTTTTTTCTTGGCGGAACTGCTTGAAGGCTTTTTGGATGAGCTGCTGACCTGTGGAGATCTTGAAGACGAGCCCCGGCCGCTGCCCCTTTGATCCCTGTACCTGTTGTATCTTAAGGTGCTAATCCCCTGCGTCTCACCCAGAAGGATGTTCAACATCTGGACAATCTCCGATGGGTCACCATAACGAACTTCAATAATCTCTGTCACGGACTGCTCGGAACCGGGCACGTCAAACTGCTGGATAATCCGCTGAAGACGCATAAGGTTCGCAACCGTATCAATCACCATCAGAGTACCGCTGGTTTCGTCAACACTCAAGTAGCCATACTCGCCGACCAATGGCTGAATAATCGTGCCCATTTCGGAAGGGCTGTAACTTGTCAGCTCAAAAAATTTCTGAACAATCTGGTCTTTGTTATCAATCATAGCAAGCGGCTCATCGGCGGATATTGTGGGAACCCGGCCGAGTTTTGCGTCCGCAATCGGCTTGAGAAAGATAGTCCCATCGCTTTCTTCGACAATGAAGCCTTTCAGACGCAGCGCGCTGTATATCACACGAAGGGCTTCACTCCTCGGCAGCTTATCGGGCGCATATATGGTGACTTTCTGCTTCAGCGCCTCGTCTGTCGGGAGGATTACCTTGCCGGTCCATTCTGCAAGCTTTTGAATGATGCTTTTCATCTCGACACTTTTGAGGTTCACGAACTCCATCGGCCCATTCGGCTCGGCAGGCTCGTTCGGCTCAGATCCGGAAAACATTCTTACATGCCTGTCAGCCTCGACAGACCTGCCGGGCCTATTGACGTCAAAAGTTACCATCGGCTCGTTTACATCACCCGGCACGTTAGGCTCAGCAGCCACTTCGGTTTCATCCGGCTTTTCCGTTTGCTCGGGCGCGGGCGGGTAAAAACCAACCCTCCAGATAATAAGAATCGCCGCGAGACCGACTGCAATCGATATTAATGATTTTGACCGTTCCATTGTATTGTCCTCAAAAAAAAACTAATTATTCTCTAACTGTCCGGCGTCAGGTCTGATTACAGGGCGCTGCCTGCCGCCTTCTCCGTCACCAAAGCCCCGGTCTCCGCCAAGTCCTCTGGGGGTAAAGCCATATTTTTCGCTTATTTTTTTTCTCGCTTCTTCTCTTTCCTGCTCCGACATTTCCTCCCATCCGGCCCTGATTTCTTCTATCTCCTCTCTCATTTTTGTCCTGTCTTCTTCGGATAGCTGAGGACCCATGTCCCGTCGTCTGCCGCCGAATCTATCTCGCATCTTGGCTCTGAATTCCTCTCTTTCCTCCTCGGACATATTCTCAAAACGCTCCCTCATCCCGGCCCTCTGCTCTACTAATCCGGCTCTCTCTTCAGGAGAAAGGTCGCCGCCCCTGTCCATTCCTCCGGGGCCGGGCATTCGTCTTACCCGTGCAGGGTTCATTTCAAGCTCGCCGGGGGATTTCTCAGGGGCTATGGCTGTTTTAGATTCATTTCCGTCACCACCGAATCGTATCTCTCTAATACCAACGCCGATAGCATAAGCGGCAACAAGCACCCCAACACAAACTAACACAAAGACTATTGTTGTTCCTGACTGTTTCATGTCATTCACCTCATTTGAATAATTATATTATCTTCTTCCGCCGGGACCCCGTCCACCACCCGGTCTCCCTCTGTCCCTGGCGAATCTTTCACGCATTCGGTCTCTAAAAGCTTCTCTTTCCTCCTCAGACATATTTTCAAGTCTCTGCCTCATTGCCATAAATCCCTCTCCAGGCCCCCCTCGACCACCAAATGCCGGCCTTACCCCCTCAACTTGAACCGTGACTGGCTCGGGGCGATCTTTTTCATTTTCGCCTTTATTGTTAGCTTCACCTTCTTTTTTCTTAGCCGTTGCGGTTCTGCCCCGCGGCCCGCTCTTGGCTTCGGGAATCTTCGCCTGGATTGGAAGGAAGCTTTTTTCCTTACCGTCCCACGCGATCGTAACCGAAGTGGGGCCAATAGCAACAATCTTCGCATCCCCTACCGTATGACCGACATTGTACCACTTGTCCTTTATCAGCACCTGATCACCGAAAATACCCCATACTTCCTTAACAGGGTGCTGTTTCGGCGGAGGCGGCGCGAACAGATTGTTCTTCTTCAATTCATCTGTAATCGCAGCGGAGCTTGCTAATTGTTTTTCTATATTATTCGGATCGGTCCTGCTCTGCTCGATAGCTCGTTTAACTACGCTTTCGGCCCTTGCCGAGGCCACAAAAAAGCTCGTCACCTTAACAAGAATCAGAATGCCGCAAAGCACTGAAAACCCAAGCAGCACAGTCGGAACCAGTTCTTTTTTGTTTTTCAAATGGTCTTTTAGATTGTCAAGTTTCATGATTTATCTCTCCTGTTTGGCAAACGTCGATACCGTTAAATTCAGCTCCACTTCTCCTCGCTTCTTCGGATCACATTTGATTTTGAGCTCTTCGATCCCGACCAGGTACGGATTCTCATTCAACCGGGCGAGGAAATCCAGCACCTGCACGAACTTGCACGTAGCATTGCATTTCACAAGTAACAGCTTATACCCGGACTGCGGCGATTTTCTGCCGGCCTGGATTTGCAGGGGTTTGTTCCTAATCCCGGCCTTCTTCAACTGCTCGCTCAGCTTGTCTCGAAACAGAAACTTCTGCTCTTCTTCGACCTGCGGCATCTCAAACACGGGCACAATGGACATCAAACCCGCCTGCTTAGCCTTGTCTACATCGATAGCATCCAGTTTAGTTCTGAGCACATCCCCGTTTGCCCTGGCTTTTGTCCAGCGTTCGTGTCCCGCCGAGCCAAGCACAAACAAAAGGATGGCCGCGGCCCCGATAGCACCATACTTGAGAGTCCGGATATCTTTTTGGCTCAATTTTTCGATCATAGTTTTACCAACTTTCAACTTTTTCTTTTTGTTGTTTTCCTGCTGAAATTCTTATAATGAAAAGTCATAGTGAATGTAATCTTCTTGCTCTTCACGTTCGTATTCGCAGTGTAATTCACCTTTTCTATACCTTTGGTATTTTGTAAGTTTTTCTCATATCCGCTTAACTGGTCATTGCTTGAGGCCTGCCCGCTTATGCTCACCGGCTGGCCCTTCTTAAAATAAAAACCGGTCAGTGTTATTCCTTTTTCACCGCTTTCGTTCACCAGCTTAAGAATATCCAGCAAATCCGGCCTTTCCCGCGCTACCGTTTTGATCAATTGCTGCCTCTTTACAAGCAGGTTCATATCAACATCCGAAACGGATGCCTCAAGGCGCTTCTCGATTGAATTCGGTCCGGTTATATCAACTGCATAAGAAACGATAACCAGCAAGACCAGCATAATAGACGCAATTGCAATCGTCGCCGTCGACGAATACAACCAATGTTTCTTTACAACCTTCTGCACCGGATTGTACACATTTTCAAAAATATTAAGCTCATCCGAACCCGCCTCAAGCGCCAGTAATGCAAGACCTATCGGCGTACGATATTGGTAGATATCCTCATCGGAAAGCTCGCTTTTTGCCATTAATCCGTTAAGAGCCGGCGTAGCCACTCGCGCATTCAATCCTGTCAGCCTTAGAGATGACACTATACTAACACATGAAGCGCTGCCGTCGGACAGTACAAAAACCGGCAATCCCTCTTGATCGGGACAACCAAACAACTCGAGCACACTCCTCATGTCCTGGGCGAATCGTTCAGTGGTTTCCGTTTGTTCCTCCGTCGAAGTCATGGAAAAATCATCTACTCCAATATCGAGGACCACGGCATTGCTCAATCGTCCCTCTTCAACCAGACAAACATGCGTATTATGTGCCCCGGTGCTCAAAACCACGGCATTTTCTTTATTTCCGGAGAAGAGCACCTCCCATATTTTCACTATCCCCTCACAGTTCAATAGTATTTTAACCGGCTCAAAACACCGCACATTGCCTACGAATTTCTGCAACTGTTCCTTTCTTGCCACAGCTATGGTAACGCCCATCTGCCCATCCTGCAGTTGGTCGGCCCGCCAGGCAAGCTCAATTTGCTCCGAAGGCAGCGGCAGGCGCGTCTCAGCCTGCAATTGGATAATCGATTCAATTTCTTTGTCTCCCACGGCAGGCACAGTAGTACGGTGAAAAATCGTTCCCTCCGTGTTAAAACCGGCTACAACCATTCTGTCACTATAGATGTCTTCGAGTGCGGTCGGCTCGACGGACAAGCCGCACTCGGCGGCAAATCCTCTCCAGTTCACATCAGCGTCTTTGTTGCTCCGGGTCCAGAAAATCTCGAAAGACCCTTCCTGTTTCCGGAGTTCCACGCCCTTGAATTCGTTATCATCATTTACGATGGCTACTACGGACTGCCATACCATATTCGAATTGTTATTATTCATATCGTTCAATTTTCACTCCAAAGGTAATCAAGAACCTCGGCAATAATCGATTATCAGTTATTTGTTTCCTGGTACCAAAAAAGTATCCGAAAGGGCGTAGAACTCCTGTCCACAACCGCTTCTGTCTGCAGTGTAGTTCCGCTTACTCCGTTTCTATCAGCCGTCGCAAAACAGCGAATCGTAAAAATGTCCGAACTGGTCGTAATATAATCCTCGATCTGCCCAAAAATATCGTTACTCAATACGCCCTGCTCAGTCAGTTCGGAAATATCTTCTATTCCCTCAGCAAGTGTATTCCTATAAGTTATTATTGCCTGGGCGGTACGTTCGGCTTCATCCCCTCCCCCAGGTAAAGCTGCCAGCACTATGTCCGAGGCTGTATTGATATTTACTTTTGCTGATGTTTGATCGGTGCTTTCGGAAGTTTGGTCTGTACCTCCGGATGGTTGTTGAGTATTTCCGGAGGGTTGCTCCTGGTTTTCAGATGGTCTTCCCTGATCTCCGGGTGTTTGTACCTGCCCTCCAGGCGTTTGCCCCGTATCTCCGGGTGTTTGCGCCTCGCCGCTTTCATCACTTTTGTCATTCGTATAGCAAGTCAGGTACGCAGCCCATCCGACATCCAGCACGTTATCGCCGTTATCCGCCGGAGGACTTTCCTGCCCATCCCGTTCGTTATAATCCAGACGTCCGTTGAGATTCGTATCTTCACCGTAGAAAAGCTCCTCCGTAACATCCTTAACCAGAAGCAACTCACGGAGAGTCCTGAAAGGACCGTTCCGGGCCATATATCCATACGTCAAACTTTCATAATACACGCTTTCAACTCCCGCCCCGCTCGGCATATCATCGCTGTCCCGCCAGTCGATTATTGCATCCGCAATATCTTCGACCATGTCGGGTAATCCCAAAAGCTGCTCTTTCGTAGCGGCGTTTATGTTCAGTTTACTCGACTCATCAATGACCCGAACGGTGAACCAGCACCGATCCAGCATGACATCATTGAAGTCTTCCTCGTTTTCACTCCACAGATCCAGCAAACTGTCGTTTTCTGTTTCGTCCTCATTGAGCACCGCAATCGCCTTCTCTATCCCTGCCCGGCAAGCCCACTTGCATCGAACAGTTTCCATTCTGGCAAGGCAGACTTTCATATCGAGCCGGCTTTTGCGACCCAATATCGCAGTCATGACCATAAGCACCACGACCATCCAAAGAACCGCTATAATAACAAGCCCTTTGTTTTTACGGCGGATGCCCGCTGTCATCGCCCAATTCTTATCGTTCGTTATTTTTGTTATCGTTTTCATTAGTTAGCCCCGATACTCGTACCGGAGCCGCCCATTCTGTTTTATTCGCTAATTTCCTGGCCACCTGCGGTTTACCCGCCGCCCTCCAGAATACTAACATCTTCTGCTTCCGACCGGGCCAGGTTCACAATAATCGATTCCGAAGGCGGATTGCTACGATCCGGTTGCCTGGCTACAATGGAGATTGAAACCAGGTCAGGCAGGGCCTGCATTTCCTCCGGCCATTCATCGGACCACTCTTCACCGTCAAAATACTGCACTTCGAAAGTAGCAATATCCTCGGCAATAACCGTCAGGATTCCTCCCGGTTCAAGATATTCGCTGGGATTAGGCCACAACCGCCTCATCAGTAACGAAGTTTCTCCTTCCTGCATGAGGTAGTATTCCACTTCATACAAATCACCTTCCGGCTGGTCGATTCTGGCCTTGGTCCTCCCGATAGTGTAAAAAATCAGATAACTCGTATAGTTATCATCCCCAAGTGCTTCAACTGTCCCGATAAATTTAGTATTTTCAATGTCATCGTCAGTGTAAAAATTCTGGAGGTCCCGCGCTATCATGTTAGCGGCAAACCTGACCTCCGCCGCGGCGTTAATGTTGCTGTCCACCATCTCGGCACTGGCTATAATCGTCCTGAGCGCACCTACCGCGACCATCGTGATAAACACGCCTATCGTCGATGCCACTAACACTTCCACTAACGTAAATCCGGTTTTTCTCGAAAGCATTTCTTTTAATCACTCTTGCCCGGTTCCGGCACTGCCTTCTTCCGACAGAGTCTCTCCATTAAGCATAGTATCGACGGAAATACTGTAGGGCCGGTTTCTATCAACCCAGCTAACCGTCAACGTCACCAGATACAAACTGTCAATCTCCTGGTATTCGGTATCGATTTTCCAATTATATTCGTAACCGGAATCTTCATAGTCTCCCTCCAATTGTCCCATCTCGACGATTGAATCGATGCCGATATAGTCTATTAAACTAAGCTGCTTATCTACCAGTGAGGCGGCCATTTCATATCGCCTGTTAAGATGCGTTCCGGTCAGCGCCTGGGTGCCGATTGCTCCGACGATCATGACGGCCCCGCAGAGGATAACGCTCGACGCGACCACCTCGACCAGAGTAAAACCTTTTGTTTTGGTCTTCGCCAACATAATCATTCCGCGTCCAAATCAGTAGTGCCGACTTTCACGTTTTCAGCCGTCCCGAAATACATTTTCGCTCTGCCGGTGGCGGGGCTGACACTTATCGTGTAATGCGTATACCCGTCACCGATTTGAACAACCGACGATTGCGCAGTGCCGTTCGGCGAAAAGGTAATCGTCTGCTGCTCCTCACTAACCGATTGTGTTTCCCAGCCGTTCGGCACGACATCAACGGACTCGAATACAACGTCGCCTTGAAACTGCACGGGTTTACAATAATAATTCTTCACTATTTCCTGCTGTGCCTGCCCGCTTTCTTCATCCCACAATACGGTCGTCAGGTAAAATCCTCTATTGGCCAGATCCAATTCCATCTTGTACTGGCTTTGTTTCTCCACGGCTATCAACCTCGCATATTTGGCGGTAAGAAAAAAATCATACGCCGCCTTTTCCACCTGCATCTTCCTGAAGGTCCCTACATACAGGCCGGCGCCGACGCCGGAGACCAGCCCGATGATAACTACCACCATCAGCACCTCGGAGATGGTAAAGCCTTTTCGCCTTGTTTTGCAGTTCACTTTCACGTTATGCGATCTCAAATTCGGTAGCTGACAACCATATTACTCGTTTATGATATCCTCGTCGTCGCCCTCGCCGCCTTCCATGGCGTCCGCTCCCAGGCTTACCAAATCAAAACTGCCTGGGTTGTACTCGCCTTCCGCAATATAAATATACGGATTCTTCCACAGATCAAGCAGGTCGCTGCGCTTCAGATAGGGGCCGTTCCACTTGCCCTCTTCCATATCCGAAGGCGGTAAAACCAATACCTCAAGCTCCTCGGAGTCGTCCGGATATCTCTCGCAGTCAATGTAGAAGCGGGCGAGCGCATTTTCGATAATTGCCATCTTCGCCCTGGATAAGTCCGCTTTGGTCTTGCCGATACCCGAGAACATCCTCGGCGCGACAAACGCTGCAAGCATCGTTATAATTAAGACAACGACAAGCAACTCTACAAGTGTAAATGCCTTTCTTTTCCTGTTCTTCCGCTCCATTTTGCTACCTCTCAATAAACGATTTTGCGAATAGTACCTTATAAATCATGCCGCGAATGAGTGTTAAAACATTCCACCGCCGAGTTCCATGGCAATTATCGGCAGCAGGGTCGCTGCAATAATGAAACCGATCACCAGTGCCAGCAGCAATATCAAAATCGCGGGGAAAATCGACATAAACTTGTTGACGGCGGAGTCCGCTTCAGAGTCGAATGTATCGGCGGCATTCAACAATAATTCGTCGAGTTTCCCCGTCTGCTCGCCCACCGCGACGATCTGTACTAACAGTGGCGGGAAATAACCGGACTCGCCCAAAGGCTCGGCCAGCGGCTCGCCCCGTTTGACTTTTTCCGCTACTGTATCAATTTCCCTGCCCAACAATTCATTACCAAGCGTATCACGAACTACTCCAAGGGCCTCCAATATAGTAACACCTCCCATGGTCAGCGCCCCGAGTGTTCGTGCAAATCGACCCACCGCTATTGTCCGTAAAACCGAACCTAAAATCGGTATTCGAAGCTTAAACGTATCGTACTGGAGGCGGCCCGTGGTTCTCGTCCATTTTATAAGGCGATAAAATCCCACGCTTATAGCAGCGAGGGTTATCCACCCCAGGAAACTCGTAAACAAACCTTTAATAAATCCGCTGATACTCATTAATATCCTTGTCGGCAACGGCAGGAGTGTCATGTCGGCACCCAAAGTACCTATTACCTTCGGCAATATCACGGTTATGACGATGGCTACCGAGACAAGACCGAGGCACAAAACAAAAATAGGATAGTAGGAGGCATTTTTCATATTTGTTTTGAT
>DAOVMB010000128.1 GCA_030630905.1 Sedimentisphaerales bacterium | reverse complement strand
CTGGTCTCGAACCAAATACGCTGTTCGGCGGCATCCCGGCGAACCGTATCGATTGTATGCAGTCCCATCCAGGGCCTGCAAAGTCCCTTGAAGAAGCTGCCGCCCTTGTATGTTGTCGCCTCGGCGGAATACTGCTTGCTTATATAAGCTTCCTTGTATGTATCGACTATACTCAGAGATCCAACCTGCAGTTTCAGCCAGGGGCCGTATCGTTTGCTGGTCAGATTGATAAACGGTATTCTTCCGGTGCCTGAAACGTTCTGTCCGTTTACCTGGCCCGTGACTCTGAAGTATGTCCAGCCGCGTTTATGCATCTGGTCGCGGTTGTCGAAGGTTTTTGCTGTGGCCGGCCAATCGGACTGGAAGTAATCTTCTTCAAGGACGTTGTAATTACGGGTGACCCACGGCTGATTCTCTTCATTTTTTTGCCCCTGAGTAGCAACAACCAGCAGGCCTTTACCTCTGGGTGCTACATGCCCCATAGTATTTTTACTTCCCTCGACCCGGCAGATAAACTCGGTCATTTTTGGGTCGTCCGTCGGGATCTTCTGCACGCTGAGATCGCGGTCCCACATGCGGTAGTTATTAATGTTGAGACGATTATTGCTGTAGTAGTAATTTGCATGGTCGTCTTGCAACACCTTCCAGTACGATTTGTCGCCAACCGAACCCGATATGGCCCTTAGCATCATGGATTCCGCCGGACCTTCCGGGAAATAGTACCAAAACTCCTGGTTAGGATTGCCACTCTCGCCCAACTGGCCGATATCCTGTGTACTCCTCAGCGATGGGTGGGGGCTTTCGGCGCCTTGATTCAAGGGTCCTGATTTCATAACCACCGTTCCGGCGGTCAGTGCGCCGGCCGCGGTGAGCGATACAATTACCGTTTTCGAAGTCGCCATACCGGCGATTCCCGCTATTAAACCGACCTTTGTTGCAGCAGCCGTGACCGAAATTTGTGCCGCAGCAGCTTCACTTGGAGCTGTCATCTTGCCGAACAGCACCAGGGCGGCTAGCAGAGAGGCCTTGCCGAAGCCGTTGCGTGAAAGCTCACGCTGCAAAGCCCTTTTCGCACGCAAAAACAGCATGCGAGAACTAAATTCGCTGCATCCCATCGATTCGGCAATGTCCGAGTAGGGCATCTCGTCATAGCAGCGCATTACCAGGACGGCCTTATGCCGTGTCCTTAGCTTTTTCATTGCCCCCGATACTATATGTTTCAATTCTTCGCTGACGAGATTCTCCAGTCCATCCTGCCGGTCTTTCAGCGAGTTCTTGCGTTTTATACTGGAAATCGCCACCCTTCGTTGTGTCTGCTCGGTTCTATAATGACGCCGGAGCTTGTTAACGGCTATGCCGTACAGCCAGGGCCAAAATCGGTCCGCTTTTTTTAACTTGCCTATCACCTTACACATCTCCAACAAGCTTTCCTGTACAATTTCCTGGGCTAAATCATCCTGCTGAGTCAGACGGTAAACGTACGTATACAGGCGTGTTCTCGCCTGCTTAGCCAACTGACCCAGGCATTGCCTATCGCCGCACTGAGCCCGTCTGATCAGTTCTATCTGGTCCAACTGCTGATCCATCCTGGGCCCCTGTTAACACTATCGCATAAAAAAACACTATAACTTAGTGCCACCAATGAGGATAAATGTAACGTTTTTTCCATAATTATGCCAATTTATCACTGATTCTAAACCTCTGTTCTATATAAAAGTGGACTTGCCGCTTTCCGGCACCGATTCGCCCAATTTCGCTTTTCGGATTTAGATTTAGGTTTTTTTTAAGAAGTATCTCCAACTGCATCATAAGTACTTATCCAAAAAAGAATTAGAGGGACGCTGCCAAGGAGACGGACGATCCTTTCCCTGTTGCAGCACCAAAATATTTCCGAGAACAACATGGATACTATAGCATATTTTCAGGCTAAAATCAACAAAACCAAAACCGGCCTTTGGCCGGAAACTCTAAGCACTAAGCACTAAGCTCTAAGCTCTAAGCTCTAAATCCTAAATAAGATGAATGGATGTGAAATGACAGAGTACGATTTGAAAAAACAAAGCCAAATTGCCGGAGGGGTAAAATTGCGTTAAGTCAATAATAACAATGGCTTACGGAGATTATAGCGTGCCGGAGCGGCGAGAAAACAAAACCAATCAAAGCCAAATTCTGTATCGGCAACCTGGTTCATCGTCTATAATGGCAGGATTGTGTAAGAAAGGTCATTAACTTCGTATGTCATCGGTCGATATACGAGACGACATACGATATACGCGATATGCAATACGAGATACGAGAATATGACTGAAGCAGCTTATCAAAAGTGTATAAATCCGGATTGCGCCGTGGAGTATGACTGCGGGCAGGCGATGTTTAAATGTCCATCCTGTGGCGAGTTGCTGGATATCCGCTATAACTGGGACGATATTTACGTTCCGAGCAAATTGAGCGAGTTCTCAAAGCGCTGGATAACCAGAGATAATCGGCTGGATTTTTCAGGCGTCTGGCGGTTCCGCGAACTGCTGAACTTCTGCCAAGACGAGGACAAAGTCACAATCGGCGAAGGCCAGACGATTCTGCAGCAAAATGACGCCGTAGCTGAATATGTCGATATGCAGTCCGGGTGTTTGTATCTGCAGTACGAAGGTCTGAATCCCTCCGGCTCATTTAAAGACAACGGGATGACCGCGGCATTCAGCCACGCAAAAATGGTCGGCGCCACATCGAGCGCGTGCGCATCGACGGGCAATACTTCGGCATCGGTTGCGTTATACGCCCATAGCTGCGGCGTCAAATGCACGGTATTTATCGGTTCGGGTCGAATCGCGTTCGGTAAGCTCAGCCAGGCGATGGATTACGGTGCCCAGACGATTCAAATACTCGGTGACTTCGACGACTGCATGAGGCAAGTACAGGATGTCTGTACGAAGCTCGGGATGTACCTGCTCAATTCACTCAATCCGTTCCGGCTCGAAGGGCAAAAGACCATCATGTATCGCATCATCGAGGGTTTGGGCTGGGAGGTGCCGGACTGGATCGTGGTGCCCGGCGGGAATCTCGGCAACTCCAGCGCCTTCGGCAAGGCCTTCTCTGAATTGAAACAATTGGACTTGATCGATCAAGTGCCGCGGATGGCGATAATCAACGCAACCGGCGCCGACACTTTGACCGACCTGGTCAATAACAAAAAGCTCTCGTGGAATGATGGTCGCGTTGACCAGGCAATCATCGACGACTATTACGCCGATTTGACGGCTCGGAATTTTTCGCCGCACACCTGCGCCTCGGCGATAGAAATATCAAGGCCGGTCAATCTGAAAAAATGCCTGCGGGCGATCGATATCTGCGATGGCGTCGTCCGTGCTGTGACGGACGAAGAAATTCTCGACGCCAAGGCGATTATCGGCAAACACGGATTAGGTTGCGAGCCGGCCTCGGCGGCAACCATCGCCGGCCTTAAACACCTCCGGGCTGAGGGATTGATTGACGCCGGACAGCGGGTAGCCTGCGTATTGACGGGTCATGCATTGAAGGACCCGGACAGAACGGTCAACTACCACAAGGACAAACAGGGGCAGTTCAGCAATCCGCCGATAGAGGTCTCGAACGACCTCGATGAAATTCTAAAGCTGATAAAATGAGCGGTTCAGTAGATACGTTTATCTGATGCATCTGTGCATTGGCACTTAGTATTGTATTTGCTTGCGCTTGGCGGAGACCGCATCCGAATACTTCTTGACCTGGGCCAGCAGCGCAGCGATGTCGCCATCTCGGCCGTCGGCTGTGTAAGATTTGACAAACAACCGCTTTAGTTCTTCGTCGAAGTAGCTATCGAGCATACTGTGATGCAGTCTGCCGAGATTTTTTATCTTCCGGCTTGTGCTCGTGACATTGCGTGACATCCGGTGCAGGTCTATGACGGCGTAGTCGTATTCGCCGGCGGCGTTTTCGGTGATGTATATATGCCAGACGTACAAGTCCGGCAGGCTGATATTCAGGGCGTGTATTTTGCGAATGAATGCCGCCAGGCCGATAATGAATTTTTCTTTCTGCCGTTGTTTAAAGCCGTGCCAGTTTTGCCGGATAAAATCGGTCATGCACCGGGACTGCAGCTCTTCGGTGACAAAAAAGGAACTGTTCTCGATGCCCCATGTTATTTTTTCGCCGAAACATACGGGCCTGTAAGTTTCTATGCCGTTGTCGAGAAGCAGCCTGGCGTTTTCCCATTCGTACCGGGCTTGCGAGCACGGCCGGCCGATGTTGCGGAAACTGAATATAATGTCTTTGAAATGTGGACGAGAAAAACGCTTCATGAAAAAACGTTTGTTCTGCGATTCCGGGCCAAGGCTGAACTTGACGACGTTGCGTTTCTTGTTTACGCCGATTGTTTTTGCCGGCAGGTTCTCGAAGAAATCGTCGAATGATTTAAGTTGGAATTCGGCGAAAAAACTCGACCATGAATCTGCAAAAACTATTCGTTGCACTTTGTGCAGTCCTCACTATATCAGTGGATATAAATTTATCGTTCCTTATAGCCCGGCTGGGTGTGGAGAATTTCTATGAAGGCCAGCATATTTTCCAGTGGGACGTCACCCTCGACGGCGTGTGCCGGGGCGAAGACGTATCCGCCGTGGGCGCCGGCATCCAACAGACTTTTCGTTGCATTCCTCACATCTTCGACCGAGCCGTACGGCAGCGTTCGTTGCGTGGAAAGTCCGCCGTGGAACGCGAGCCGGCCTCGGTACCTTTTAAGAATGTCGAAGACATCCATAACCTCCGGCTGGAACGGATTAAAGCAATTCAGCCCGATATCGATCAGGTCATCGAAGAGCTCGTCAACCTTGCCGCACGAATGTATGAAGACGCATTTGCCGGCGTTACGAACCGGCGAGTACATCCGTTTCAATTCCGGGAAGATGAACTCTCGCCAGAGTTGCGGACCCATCTGTAAGCCCGTCTGCTGGCCCCAGTCGTCGCCGAAATAGACCGCGTCAATATCGTATTTCAAAGCTTCGGTAAACTGGGCGATGTTATAGTCGGCTATCGAACGCAACAAATGGCGCACAAAGTCGGGATGGTCCATGAAATCCATCATCAGGTTCTCCATTCCGCGCAGCGTCCAGGCCCGTTCGTACAGCGAAAAACCAATTTTGAAAACCCGGAAACAATCGGCGTACCGGGATAGTTTCTCGGGAATGTCGGCGAAAAAACGGCTGTTCAGAGGATCGGGAAAATCGTAGCCCCGAAGTGTAGGCTCCGGCAAAAGACATCCCTCGACTACGCCGATGTCTTTATCGACGCTGCGGTCCCAGACGACACCGAAGACGTCGCGGAAACGGTCGTTCCCGAGATCGGCAAAAAAACCTATATCACGACCCAGCTTGACAAAATGATTACCCATGACCTGCTCGAGATCATCCTGGCCGAAATGCTTTCGCAGTTTACCGGCCGCCTCGATGGTAAAATTACAGTGCCAAGGAACATACGGGACCCGGCGTCCCTCAATCGCCAGTCTGACTACCTGCCTCTTATTCATTGACTGGTTCCGAAACCGTGTAAATCTCGAAGTTGCTCTCAGGAGCAGATGAAATTTCGTCTATCGCTTTTTCGGTCAGGCCGCGAAAGCAAACATCATCGCCGAAACGTTCGACTTCAACGTTGTGCAGATCGACAGCTTGTGACAACTCGGCCATCGGCCTGGTTATTCCGACGCTGCTCTGCGATCCGAGTATCTTCGGCGCGATGTAAACGATGATCTCGTCGGCAAGGTTCTCTTTCAGGAACGACGTTAACAGGGTGGGGCCTCCTTCGACGAGTAATTGAGAGATGCCGCGATTACTCAGCTCGGCAAGCAGAAAATGCAGGTTGGAACGACCTGTGTCCGGGTAGGCAAGCAGTTCAACTCCTTTGTTCGAAAGTTCCTCCACCAGGTAGGGATTTGCCTTGACCGATTTGTGGTTTGTGAAGATTATAACGGGGCTTTCATCGACCGTCGCGAGAAGCCGGCAGTCCGGCGGAATTCTAAGAAAGCTGTCCATTACTATTCTAGCAGGCTTTTTGCCTTTGTTGGGGCGGGCCGTCAATAGCGGATCATCAGCGATTACCGTATTGATGCCGACTAAGATTGCCTGGACCCGCCGGCGTAATTTGTGCGCATCTCTTCTGCTTTGCTCGTTGGAAATCCACCTTCGATCATCAATTCCGTCGGCCCAGGCGACTTTGCCGTCGATGCTCTGGGCCCATTTCAATGTCACCCAGCACTTTCCGGTGGTGGTGAATTTAACAAAAGGAGCGTTGAGAATTTTCGCCTGAGCTTCGCAAATTCCGGTATGCACCTCGATGTCGGCCCGGCGTAATTGCTCGATACCTCTGCCGTTAGCGTGCTCCGACGGATCGGTCATCGCGATGAAAACTTTCGCTATGCCGGCCGATATGATAGCTTCCGCGCAAGGGCCGGTTTTGCCCTGATGAGAACACGGTTCGAGAGTAACGTACATCGTAGCACCATTGGGCTTGACACCTAATGTCCGGCAGTCTTCCAGAGCGTTGATTTCTGCATGGGGACCGCCGAACGTCTTGTGCCAGCCTCTGCCGATGATCTGATTGGCTTTTATGATGATAGTTCCGACCGCGGGATTCGGCTCCACCGAGCTTATACCCCGCCGGGCCAGTCTCAACGCCATCTCCATAAACTTCTCGTCTTTGATACTCATTTTACAGCATCCTTTTGAGCGTGAGCCAATTGCTTTTAAGCCGAGTCCATTTCTACAATTCGAGCAAAACTTGAACTGTTTGTCAACAAAGTAAATTTGTTAAGTCAGCTTTGCAACTATTCTTCTATCATTTTCAAAAACTGCTTTTCGTCTATTATCTTAATACCGAACTTCCTTGCCTTGTCCAGTTTACTACCCGGATTCTCGCCGGCCAGCACAAAATCGGTTTTT
>DAOVMB010000445.1 GCA_030630905.1 Sedimentisphaerales bacterium | reverse complement strand
TAGCCAAGCCCATCATGCCAAGAGTACCATATCTGGTTGTCGTTGGCATCGTAGATCTCGAAATCGTCGATGACAAAGAAATCACCCGTCGTAAAACTCCAGACGTTGCCTGCCCAGGGACTGTCGGGACTGGCGTCATTGACCTCATCAATCCGCCAGTAGTAAGTCGTCTCCAATAAAAGCTTGCCGGGATCGTAGCTCTCATCGCCGATGGCCTTTGGCCCCTTGTACTCAGGTGAGACTGTCGTGGCATTAGCCACGGCATCCGCATCCGTGCCGAAGTACACCTCGTGCGAAGCGGCAACTGCACCCGCATCCCATGTAAGAATCTGTGTCGGATTTATACCCACATCGCCATTTGAAGGATTCGGGCCGGTAACGGCGCCCTCGGTAGTGAAGCTCCAGACGTCGCCTTTATACGTAGCGTCGCCATCATACTCATCGACCCGCCAGTAATACGTCTTGGCCAATTTGAGTGGCCCGGGAGCATAGCTTACAAGCCCCATAGATACCCCACCGACAGCTTCATTTACAACGTCAAAATCTTCGCCGAAGTACACGGTGTGCAGTTTCGCGCCGAAGCCCGGCGTCCAGGTAAGTGTTGCATTTTCAGGTACGAACTCGGCACCATCGGCCGGATCGGGGTAATAGGCTGTCTTGGGTGGAATCGAGAAACTCCATACATCGCTTTTCCAGGGAGTATTCGGCTCTGCGTCGTTGACCTCATCGATTCGCCAATAGTACGTTGTGCCCGGAACAAGACCGTCCGGATACGGGTATCCGGGAAAGCCTGCAACGGTAAACGTGCTGTCCTGATTGCCTCGGTACAAATCCGAGTCAAGGGCAGCGTCATTCACATCGTCGAAATTGTCACCGAGATAGACATCGTGCGAGACGGCGAGGTCTCCCGGACGCCAGGAGAGCGTCACCCAGGTCTCGAAATGTACCGAGCCATCCTTGGGACCAGGGCCCGAGGCAAAGGGATACGCCGCCGCCGCCATAGCAGACAGGATTTCACCGGCACCAAGCGCCCGATTATAGAGCCGGACCTCATCGAGAAGACCAGCAAAACCCTCATAAGGCCCTGAGCTTCCGTCGTTGCCGATATTGGCGGTAGGATGAATAGCAGACAGCCCAGTGTAGGCTCCACTCGACACCTGCTCTCCGTTGACGTAAACTACGTAGTTGCCTGACTCCCAGGTCAGAGCTACATGGAGCCATTCCTCCATCGGCAGTTCCATAATGTCTGTATCGTGCGCGTGTGAGCCACCCAGACCGATGTCCAGAAATGTCGAGGGCGTGGTTCCTTCCTGCATATAGATCTGGATGCGATTTCCCCACTGCGGTTGGGTCGTATGGCCAAAGAAGTACCGGCCGTCCGTCTCGGGCTGTGGATCGGTGAGGTAACTCCACATGGCGACAGTTCCCGCCGTCGCCGACATACCCGTTGTGGGAAACTCCACGTAGGCATCCGTCAGCCCCCCATAAGACAGAGCGCCGCCGGCCCTGCCTGCCGTCCATTCGAGCTGGTCGCCGATTAACGTGCCATCATTGTCCCCCCCGACGCTATCTGCCGCCGTCGTACCAGATGTTTCATCGAATTTCCAGTACCCGATGAGGCCCTCCTGGCCGTGAGCACGAGAAGGACCCATTCCCAGCCAGAACACTATGACAACAAAAGTCAAACAAACCAATTTTCTACACATAATAGTCCTCCTTTAAAAATGTTGAGATAAAAAAGACTTATAAAACATTTCACCTTAGTTACATCTTAATTCATATTTGCCCGGGACGTTCCTAATGGCTTAAATCACCTCCTCACCTTCTAAAATGAAGCATTCACCTATAAAGTAAAATCTCTGATGCGTATGATTCCGGCGGCTTTGTCTATAGTTCTACGCCTTGCGTAAAATTCTTGAGGCCTAATGTAATCTTTCCTGCTGGAACTCCAAAACTCAACAGATGCCCGTTGATAAAGGTACAAAGCTAACCTTTTATTATTTGTACCAAATCACCCACCTTCCCGTCAAGGAAAATCTCCGGATTCTGCGCTCTGTATGATAGTTGTTCGGGCGTGACCAATCTTTTGTTTTCAACAGGTAATTGCATCAAATCAGTTATTTGCCGCCAACGCGCGGGCCAATGTTACCGCCCAGCCTGCGGCAATTATTATTATCAGGGCTAAAATCATGTATCTGAGCTTTACTTCTTTAAAAAAACGTTCGATAAAGCGAAAATATACTCCGAAAACTGCGATAATGAATGCCAGGAATGCTGCGATAACCATTACAGAGCAAAGTAAACCGCAGGCCGGCTGGATATCGAAGGCTTCGAGGATTCTGCCCTGAGCGAAGGCAAGTGTAGCCGTAGTCATTCCGCAGGTCGGGCACGGCAGGCCGGTCCGCTGCTTGAAGCCGCAATAACCAAGCCATCGGCCCATATCAATGTGGTAATGTCCCGTGAGTGCAAATGCGGCGAAGAAAAGAATTATCCCTAAGCAAACAATCGCCGCGACCTTTCTCTGGCCGGACGAGGCCCGCGAGACAGAAGACAGACGACAGACAACAGAGAACAGAGGCCGGTCTTCTGAGTTCCGACTTCTGCCTTCAGATTTCTGACTTCTGTCGTCCGAATTCTGTTGGCTTGCCTGCATCATTACGTTAGAATAGGGCAATGTAACGGTTATGTCAAGAATCGAGCAGGTTATCAGAGTATCTGGTTGGCGAGACAATAGTCTTTCCTGATGCCCTGGTATCCTGGTATCCTGATAACCTGGTTTCCTTTGGAATGGATTACAAGATATGGCATTAGAGCAAAGAGATTTGAGCAGCATGTTAGAGACGGCTATCGTGGCGGCACGCCTGGCCGGCCAGCACGCGATGGAAGAAATTAATTATATCAAGATTTCGGTTAAAAACGCTACCGAACTGGTAACGCAGGCCGATGCGCAATGCCAGAAAATTATCATCGACCGAATCAAAGAGAACTATCCCGATCATGGATTTATCGCCGAGGAAGGCGACGAAGGCAAACTATTCAAGCAGCCTCCGCGAGGTCAGGATCAGCTTTGGTGGGTGATAGACCCGATCGACGGGACGAATAATTTCGCACACCGTATGCTTTTCTTTACCGTGAGTATCGGGGTA
>DAOVMB010000367.1 GCA_030630905.1 Sedimentisphaerales bacterium | reverse complement strand
TTTTCAAATAATATAAATTCTGTTTTTGTATTTTTATGCTGTCATGTGTGTCAAAACAGCTCGCATCTCTAAAAAAGTTTTATTTAGGGCTTGTTTTGAAGGAGTTAATAATGTTTAATTACGCCTCTGGTTGTTGGTTTAAGGAATGTCAATAGGAATAGTATAGTTTTTTTATCGAGGTGAACCGGAATGGCAGATTTGAAGGCATTAGCTGATGCTGTTATCAATGGAGACCAAAACACAGCGTTGGAAATCACGAAGGCGGCTCTGGAAGAGGGCACAGCGCCAAAAGACGTTCTCGATAATGGACTAATCGCAGGTATGGACATAGTCGGCGCTCGTTTCAAAAAAAATGAAGTTTACATCCCCGAGGTGCTTATCGCTGCACGGGCGATGAAAATGGCGATGGAAGTTCTTGAGCCGGAGCTTGTAAAAGCCGGCGTCGAACCGGTCGGGAAACTGCTGATTGGCACCGTTCAGGGCGATTTGCACGATATCGGCAAAAATCTGGTCGCAATGATGCTCAAAGGGGCAGGATTTGAGGTTATAGACCTGGGCGTGGACGTCGGGCCTGAAAAATTCATTGAGCAAGTCAAAGCGGCGAATGTCCAGTTGATCGGCATGAGCGCACTTCTGACGACAACGATGCCCGGCATGGAAAAAACCATTAAGGCGCTGAAGGATGCCGGAATTCCCGTCAAGGTGATGATCGGCGGCGCACCGGTAACTCAAGATTATGCCGACAGAATCGGCGCCGACGGTTATGCGCCTGATGCCGCTTCTGCCGTCGATCTCGCCAAGAGCCTCGTCGCCTGAAAAAGCGCCCAAGAGCAGAATACACAAAGCAACAAGGAGAATTCGCCGGGCATGATTCCCATGTCCCTGGTACACATTTTTGTATGAAGTTTTTGAATCCATGATAAAAATCCTAAACAGCCGTTTGTACGGCTGTTTTTTTGCGCCCAATTCTGGTAAAATTGACACTCGATTATGCGACCTATAAAGAGTCAGAATTTGGCGCAATTGCTAATGCAGCTTCGATTTACGCCGGAGAAGAAGCGGCGAAAACAGCTCGATGCGGCCGAGAAACTCGTTGCCATCATCGGCAAAGACAAAGAATATCCTTTCGAGTTTGTGTGCTTTCGCATCACGGGCTTCCACCTCAAGATCGCAAACGAGGGCGAGCTTATCAAGGGCGGCGAACTGCTTGAAGACCTGAGAATTTTCATTTCCAAGCTGAGCGGCAAACTCGCTCGTCCCGTCACCGAACAAACCCAGAAAATCTACAGTATCGAAGAGCTGGCGAAAACAGTTGGTGTTTCAACCAAAACGATTTATCGCTGGCGAAAACAAGGCATGGTCGCGCGAAAGTACATATTCAAAGACGGCAAAAGGCGTCTCGGCTTTCTTCAGTCAACCGTCGATGAATTCCTTTCGTCACACCCGGACCTTGCCGGCAAAGCCAAAAACTTCACGCGGCTGACAGATCAGCAAAAACAGCAGATTGTAAAGCAGGCCGTCAAGCTTGCCGCCGGCACAAATCTATCCCGCTACCAGATAATAGACAGGATAAGCGCCAAGACCGGCAAGTGTCACGAAACCATCAGATACACGCTGCTCAATTACGAAAACGCCCATCCCGACAAGGCCATCTTTAAAAAGTCAACCGGCGTAATTGAGCCGGCCCAGGCCGCGGAAATCTATCGGCTGTTCAAACAGGGCTGTAGTATCAAAGAGCTAATGGAGCGTTTCGACCGCAACAAAAGTTCGATATACCGAATCATCAATCTACGAAGGGCAAAGGCACTTCTGGCCAGGAAAATCGAATTCGTCGCCAGCGATGAATTTCTCGAACAAGATGTCAAAGAGCGGATTCTGGCAGAGCCGCTCGACAAATCGGAGCCGTCCGCCTTCAGGAATGTCGAGCCAATCAAATTGACCGGCAGTTCCCTTTCCGAATATGTGCATACATTAACAGATGCGCCTGTGCTCAACAGAGAAGACGAAGTCGAGCTGTTCCGTCGATACAATTACCTGAAATTTTTGGCCTGCCAAAGCCTCGCCGGCATCAAACTTTCTAAAGCATCGGGCACTATGCTAAGTAAAATCGAATCTTATTTAGCCCGGGCCGAAGATTTAAAAAGAAGAATAATCGAAGCGAACCTGCGGCTCGTCGTCAACATCGCTCGCAAACATACCCTCAGCGGAGCTAACCTGCTCGATTTGGTCAGCGAGGGCAACATTTCACTGATGCGCGCGGTCGAAAAATTCGATTACAGCAGAGGTTTTCGATTTACCACTTTCGCCTCCTGGGCCATAACCAAAAACTACGCCCGCAAAATTCCGGACCAGATCGGTCGGCTCGGCAAAGCCACGAAAGCTTCGCTGGCAAACATCCACCGCGAATTGAAAACCGAAGACGCTGCGGATTTCGCCGCCATCGAACGCGCACACCAAAGCCTTGCCCAGGTCATAAAAGACAACCTCACAAAACGCGAGCAGTATGTAATAGTGAATCGTTTCGGTCTTGTCGGCCCTCCGATAAAAAAGGAAACAAAAACCCTGGTACAAATCGGCAGGGAACTCAACCTGAGCAAGGAAAGAATCCGCCAGATCGAACTTCTCGCCCTGCAGAAATTACGCCAGTCACTCAGCCCCGAAGAATTCGAGCTGCTCACCGGCTAATCTTTTACAGGTGGTTCCTTACCGGCCAGTTCGGCAACTTGAAGCTGCAACTGCTTTAGTTCTTTCAGGATGTCAAGTTTCGTGCTTACGACCCAGTACCACAGCTTCATCAGGATTGTAGAGTTATAACCAATCAAAGCAATGACAGCCGCAAAAAGCATCCCCCTGGTACCTTTTTCATGAGTAAGGAAAATCAATCCACCAACCATCATAGCAGCACTCACAACAAGGAATATCCAAAAGACGATTTTGACTTTAGACATATCAGATTCGAACTTGTGAGAAATCATTTGTGCCATCTCCTTTCTTGTGGATTCATCCATGCTGATGTCGAAACCACTTTCATTTTCGAGTAATTCTGTTAGTTCTTTTTCAAGCTTATCCATTCTCAAAACGCCCCACAATTTGCTTCAACTGGTTCAATGTGCGATGGAGCCTCGATTTAACCGTGCCTTCCGGCATCGCTAATATTTCTGCTATCTGGCTAATATCAAATCCCTCATGGTAGCGCAATTCAAGCAATGCCCGGCGGTCAGGTGAGAGTTTTTTAATGGCTGCCCGAAGAGATTCGGTTTTTTCACATGTGTTTTGCGTTTCGTCGGATTCATTTTGTCTCAGCTTCGTAAGCTTGTTATTAAGCTGCTCTTGTCGTCGCTGCATGCGCCCCCAATCGGCGCATTTGTTGTTAACAATTCTAAAGGCCCATCGTGGAAAAACAGATACGTCATCAAGCTTTCTTACACTTTTTATAATGCCATACCATGTCTCCTGAACAATGTCCCAAGCGGCTGATTCGGAGCCGGTTACCCGGTACGCATAATGCCAGAGGCGTTTCTGCCATTTGCCGACAAGTTCGTCAAAAGCCGCTCTGTCGCCCTGCCGGCATTTGATTACAAGCAGCTCATCGTATATTTGGCTTCGACTCTTTCGCATTGTTCTATAATACAAGTCGGACGAACTGTCGGAAACGTTCCATTTTTTCGCTTCATCCGGCTAACCAGTAGATACTGCGGCCGATTTTCTTCTTTTTCCCGCTCTTTCGGTCAGCGCGGGCGTGTTAGATTGGCTTTGTTTGGCTTTGTTTTCTTCGACTCCACAAACCGCTTTATTGTCGTAATCTCCTTTCATAAAAGTGTTTGCGCCAACTTGGACTTCTGTAAATTGGCTTTGTTTTTTCAAATCGAC
>DAOVMB010000085.1 GCA_030630905.1 Sedimentisphaerales bacterium | reverse complement strand
TTTGATTTGCTGCTTGGCGCTTGCTTTGTCCTGACCCTGTTTTTCGGCAGCGGTACTTGATGATGACTTGCCATCCGCTGTTTTTTCTGCAGACTTTTTCTCTTTGGTCTGCTGTTCGAGAAAGTTCTCAAAAGTCGTTTTCAAAGTCTTCTGCTCCCGGGTCAGCTTCTTTAACTTTTGCTGTAATTTTTTCAACTCAGCCGCGATGCGCTCTTTCTCATCTTGCGAAAATTCCAGCATTTCCTGAAGTTTAACGCTGTCGGGCTTTTGCGCTTGCTGACCCTTGCCGCTCTCGGGTGGATTCAACTCCAGATCCAGTTCGAGGATGAACTTACGCAAAACGCGATAAGCGTTCTTTTCAGGTACTATCGCTGAAGTCGCATTACGCTCAGCCAAATATTTGCCTGCCTTCTCATAATATCCGAGGACCGTATTGAGAACAGCTTTGTGAAGGTCGTTAAATCCATACTCTGAGTCGTCACGGATAAGCGCCAATTGCTCGGCACAATACCGGACGTCATTGTTTATGAATTCCAGTCTGGAGCGGTCCTGCTCGTTTAGATTTGATTTGCCGGCAATGACCCAGGTTTTCTTGAGTATTGCTCGCGTATATTCGAGAATATTTAAGAGTTCCACAGGAGGTGAGGCTCCGGCCTGTCCCGGCCCGCCTCCGGACTTCGGATGCCAATGCTGGCGATATGGCCTGACCTCGATAAAATAAATATCGCCCCTTGAAGTTCGTTTTGCCACCTCACCTCCGGTGTCGATATCCGTCGCCTGGGCATAGAACAGGATGCTGTCACCTACAGTCAAACTGTACTTTTCCAACTCAATTGTGTGGGTGAATTTCTTGCTCCTCGCTCCTTCTTCAACGGGAATTATCACTTCGGCGGGCTGTTGGCCGGGTATCTCCAGGCACATCTTTACAGAATCCAGGCCGAAGTCATCGGTTACCTCGAACGTAATCGGCACGCTCGCAACGTCGGTCGCCAGATAATCACCGTCCGGCGAAATCAGCTTGAATTTCGGAGGCTCATCGGTTTTTACTATCACCTCCAAATCTGGTACGTCATCTTGTGAGCTTGCCCTGAGCGTATGCGAAGAGGCCAGACCCTGCTCGTTGACAAGATTAAATTTGATAGAGCCACTTGTATGGGCAGTAAAACTATAGCTGAACTGCTGTGCTCCATTTAATTGTTTTGTGAGCTGCTTGCCGTCCAATCCTGTTATCACAACCTCTTTGAGCTTATCAGTGGTCTTCACGTTCAGTGTAACATCGCTCCGTTGAATTACTTCCAGAGTGTTGCTCTCAGTCTGCTCGGTATAAGGTTTGACCCACTTTCTTCTCGGCGGCCTTCTTGGCACCGTAACTTTCGCGGTCATACTCTCTATTGCAGGCGCTTGTGAAATATTTAGCTCATGCCACTCTGTCGTTGTTGAATCCGTTTCAAACCGATATCTGAATTTGCCAGGTTGCGAGAAAGACTTTGTAGCCTCGAATCGTACCGTTTCGCCGTCCTCGATGGGTGGCAGCCTCAAGCGCAGCTTGGGGATGGCCTGAGCTGATCCATCCCCAAAGCCTTTGGCTTTGAGTCTGCCACCCACCTGCTCGCGGCTGCTTTCTGTGCTCTGGGGTTCCAGATTAACCACCACCAGCTTTCCGGATTCCGGCACACGGCCTGTAATCTCGGCTGTAAACCTCACCGGATCATCGGGTTCGGCAACGAGGTACTTCGTAATGGATTCCAGATGCGTGGATGGCAGCGGCTCAACAGAAGCCATCGGACTTATCAGCCGGGCAAAATATGAAGAAAAGTAAACATAGTTGTCACGAACATAAAACGAAGCGGCGATAAGACCAAACAAAATAACCGCTCCCAGAGCATATCCCTGCCATTTTTCAACCGTCGAATCAAATTCAAATTCTACACTCTCTTTGTCCACCCTCAGCACGAGTTGCTCGGCCAGGGCCTTTGAGTATGGATAATCCTGTTTGTTCTCGTAATATTCGATGGCCGTGACAAGCTGCTGGTCAAAACTTCGTTTATTCTCGATGTAATTTGCTGTGACACTGCAGGATATGTGACCAAGCAATAATTTTGTTAGCCTGTGCAATAGAAAAGCAAGACCGGCAACGAGCAAAATAAATGCTGTTATCCGAGCGATTTCATCAAAGTTAAGCCGGTGGTCGAGCCACGCATAGAAGCCGGTAAACACCGAGACAAAGATCAGGCACAACGCCGCGACCCTTAGAATCGAAAGCATCACGAGCCATCGCCTGACCTTTCCCACTCTTGCAACAAGAGCATTAAGTTTGTCTTCGGCGTTCTCAGCCATAATTAAACCTTATTTATCGCTTCAATCTGTTCGCAACAGCCGGTTCTGCCAGGAGCAACAGAATTAATGTCCACGCAAACATCTTCCAAAGAGGTCTACGTTTACTGTCATGGAATACTTCGGCTTCAGAGACGATTCGTTCGGCACCTGTCTTAAATACTCTATCCATTACACCGGCCAGTTCCGAAACGACCGGTTTTGTCATATCGGTTTCACCCTGCGGCAAATTCACACCCGCGTATATTGTTGGCTTACCGAGTGTTTTGACCCATCCGATGCCGGCCGGGTCGGGCACGAGCAGGAAAGAGTCTGTTGCCGAAGCACGGCGATTTCTGCCGTCGCAGGTCTCGACCCAGAATTGCTTTTGTCCGGTAACGGCCCGGTCCCCATCGGGCATCGGCAGCAAAATCCGCTCATCACAGGTAAAACAGTACTCGTCAATCTGATGACTCTCTCCCAACAAATACCGGCAAAAAGCAACGGATGCACTCGATTTGGTCAGCGACCCGAGCGAATCATCAACACTGGTATTAACAAGAATAGACGTGCCGCTGCCCAGATGCTTTAGATAGACAAAACCAAAACCGTCCCGGAATTGCCAAATCAACTGAGCATCAGGGTGCTGTTCACATTCGAAGCAGCCTTTTATCAAAATTCTGTCAATCCTGTAATTGGACAAAGATCTTTCAGCAATATGGTCCACGCCGGAGGCCCTGCTGTTATATGGCTTTGGCTGTATATATGTACGCTCTTGGATACATCTTCCAGGCAGTGCGGCAAGAATATCTCGCTGCCACAATTGTTTCGCCGCATCAGGCACAAGCGCCTCTGTCACAAAACAAACAAACCTGCCGCCGGCCTTTACGAAACTCTCG
The DNA here is from genome assembly GCA_030630905.1 of Sedimentisphaerales bacterium. Lineage (GTDB taxonomy): Bacteria > Planctomycetota > Phycisphaerae > Sedimentisphaerales > Anaerobacaceae > JAFGPJ01. The sequence continues at coordinate 5,066 of DAOVMB010000085.1, read as the reverse complement.
ATTTCCGAGGCTAAATTACCCAGATGATCGGTTATCGTCGAGGATATGACCACATCGGCCCAGTCCAAATCCGAAGGAGCAAGGTCACCCATCAGAACCTGTTTAATTCTCAACGTATCGTATGAACTCGTTCGCGACAGCGTATCCATCGCGGTTTTAAGCAAAAACAATCTATTCTCACTTTCGCCGGCAAGAAGAATATTGATGTCCTCATGCCCGGGTATGGAAACCGCCAGATAAAACGTATCGTCCGCACTGAGACCGTCCGTGCTTGACAAGCTCAATTCTACAGGCAAGTAAGACGGTTCTCTTTCAGCGGCACCGACATCAATCTTTAGCTGATAAATTTTACGCTGATTCTTTGATAGATTAATATCTATCGGATCCGATTGTCTCGCTCCCGCCCTGGCTGTTAAGCGACGATTCTGTTCGACTTGCCCGTAATTAACGACAGCAGCATTTATGGCCAGCTTACCTTCAACAACGCCAACAACATGAGCATCAGCTATCGCGGCATTACTAACAGGTTGCGATGAGACAATTGACTCATAATCGATTCTATCGGCAACGGCAGGTTCTGCGACATTGACAAATTGCCTAAACGTATTAGGCGTAAAATCACTCAGCACCAAAACCGATACTTCGTCATAATAATGCTCTGCTCGACTAATCCGGCTCAGGCCTGAAAGAAAATCCCCTACGTTGGCATTGCCCGGTTCAATCTTCAAACCCTTAACCTCAGCCAGCGCCTGTTCTTTGCCCAGGCCCTGCATCCAATCTCCCGAGGCCAGAGCACAAATATTGAACAAAGAGTCGCTGTCCGCCGAGCGTATATAATTAACTGCCGAATCTTTCAGCTTGTCGAAATAGCTGCCGCTTCGGTCGGAATACGCCATTGACATAGAATTGTCCAGGCCAAGGCAATAGACTGACCTGCTCCGCGACGGCTTGAGCCGGATGTGCAGCAGAGGCCGGGCAAAAAGCATCGCAATCAGGACAATGATCGCACAGCGAAGCAGCAGGATCAGCAGGTCTCGCAGCTTCCGCCGGGACTGGCTCTCGACCTGTCCCGAGCGCAAGAACCGAAGCATTGTGAACGGCAGGCGTCTGTATCGCGGCTTCGCCAGCAGATGCGCAATCACAGGCCCTACGACTGCGAGTCCGCCGAACAGGAATATCCATTCTGTAAAGCTCACATCATTCTCTTTCGCTTTGCCAGGTACGCGACCATCGCCCTATCGAGAGGCTCGGAAGTATCGAGCAGGCAATAGTCGATGCCGCTGTTACCGGTGGTCTTTTCTATATTATCCAGAAATTCTGCTACCCGCTGCCGATAGCCTTCTCGCAGCGATTGCGGAAAGGCTCGCATCCTGGCCTTGGATTCCAAATCCTCGAACTGAATCAGCCCTTCGTAATCGAGATTTAGCTCCTGGTGGTCCATAGTATGAAAAACAATTACATCGTGTTTAAGAAATTTCAAATGGGCCAGGCCCTGAAAGATATCAGCTTCGTCATCGAGCAAATCGGAAATCAGAATGACAATGCCACGTCTTTTTGTCGTCTCGGCAATCGTATGAAGAACACCGGCGAGATTGGTCTGCCCCGCCGGCCTGTTATATTGCAGTGCCGTAAGGATTATATTCAGGTGCGTGCGTTTCGACCTGGGCGGGATATGCTTTATCACTCTGTCGGCGAATAATATCAGGGCCGTGCTGTCACTCTGGCTTAGCATCAGGTAGCTCAGGGCCGCGGCGAGATATGAGCCATAGTCCATTTTGCTGACCGCGCCGTCGCCGGCAAAAGACATGCTCTTGCTGCTGTCCAGAAGGATATAGGCTGTCGTATTCGTTTCCTGCTGGAACTGTTTTATATAGAGTTTGTCGCTCCTACCGAATACCTTCCAATCGACGAATTTAAGCTCATCGCCGGCATGATATTCCCGGTGGTCGCTGTATTCGACGCTGAAGCCGTGAAACGGACTCGGGTGCAGCCCCGCAAAAAAACCCTCCACAGCACAACGGGCGACCAAATCCATATTTCCCAGCTTGCTCAGAAATACCGGGTCAAGATATTTGCGATTCTTTGCCACGGTTAAACCACCCTTTCAAAACTGCTGCTCCCCGCGGACCTTTTTTCCCTTGATGAAAGTGCTGAAAAAAGCTAAAGCGACTAATCCCAGAATTACTAGCCCGACAATAACTATTTTTCCTGAGGAGCATGTTAGATTCGCTACTCCGTCTTTCATATCATCAATCGCCAGGGTATATGTTGTACCTTGTATTTTATCTGTGATCTGGGTCTTCGAAGAGACATCGATGCCCCAGACTGTGAAAATCTCCGGATCAATAGGCTCATTGAATGTCAATGAGTCCACCGATAATTGGCAAACGACAGTCTCTGATATGAAAGTTCTTTTGATCTGTACGGTATCAAACCACCAAATACCCGGCGAGTATTCCTTCAAGGTCGTCGTATATTCATCATTTATCTCGCCTTTAGAGCCGTCTTGTACTCTTTTTATGCAGTATCCCTTTGATGGAACAACCCATATTTTTAGCGTCGCCTCGGGGTTGGTGTAGTTGCATGTCAACAATACGCAGTTGTCTCCATTGACTGTATCACTTGTCGCAGTGAAGTAGTAACCATTTTTTGCGCTTGCCAGGATGTTCTCTTTCAAAGTACCCCCGCGTGCAGATTGGTATCTCAGCAGATCGTTCGTTCTTATCTTATAGTCATTGCTCCATTCGGGAGGTCGGACAAAAACCCTGTTACTTGGCGGGATGTAGTCTATATTGGAATCCGCCGAATCTATATCGACCAGTCCGACCGGTAGTGCTCTTTCATATCCTCTATATTCTTTTTCCCCGGCGAACTGAGTCTCTAATTGGTCTTTTCGGAAATGGTCGCCGTCATAAATGATCCTGTGCTTTTGCACTAATTGGTAGCCTTTTTTGTCGGGAAAGGAATGCACGCTCCTCTTCGTGAGTGCAGCTTGCATAGTGCGCACGGAATCCAGGGTCGCTTGATTACCCTCCATTGCAGAGAGGACTTCACTGCTCAATTTATTTGAATCTTCCGTGGCCGCTTGTTTGACTTCAGACGAATTTGCCGTGCAGAAAAAAACACCTATAACTATAAGATATGTCGTGTGACGTGTCATAGTCATATTACTCCTTGCACAATCTATTTCGGCGGCGGGACATTTTCGACGAGGTCTTCAAGCATACCTTCGACGCCGATACCATCGGCTTCTGCGTTAAAGTTGGGAATAATGCGATGTCTCAGCACGAGTTTGCTGACCACTTTCACATCGTCAAAGCTCGGCGTAACACGCCCATCGATCAGCGCCTTCGCTTTTGCCCCAAGTGTCATGAACTGCCCCGCTCTCGGGCCGGCACCCCATTTCAGGTATTTCTTGACCATTGGTGTGGCAAGCTGATCGTCCGGCCGGGTCGCGCGGGCCAGTTTTATGCTGTACGCTATCACCATGTCACTGACGGGCGCCATTCGAACAATCTCCTGAAACAGCACCATATCATTCCTGTCAAGCACCTGCTGGACGAATATCTTCTTTCTCGTCGTTGTTTGCTTGACTATCATGTGCTCTTCCTTGGCCGTGGGATAATCGATGAAGATCATAAACATAAACCTGTCTAAAGCGGCCTCCGGCAGAGAATATGTCCCCTCCTGCTCGATCGGATTCTGCGTGGCCAGCACAAAGAACGGCTCATCGAGCTTAAACGTCCTGCCGGCGACAGTTACTTCACGTTCCTGCATCGCCTGCAAGAGTGCGGCCTGAGTTTTGGGGGGCGTGCGGTTTATCTCATCCGCCAAAACCACGTTGGCAAAAATCGGCCCCTGCACAAACTCATATTTTCTCTTCTTTGACTGCGGATCCCGCTGAATAATATCGGCGCCGGTTATGTCCGAAGGCATCAAATCAGGCGTGAACTGGATGCGGTTGAAGGTCAGCCTCATCGCATCGGCTACCGCATGCACCATCATCGTCTTTGCAAGGCCCGGCACACCCTGTACGATACAGTGCCCCCCGGCGAGCATGCAACAAAGCATCGAATCAATCACCTCATCCTGACCGACGATTACTTTGTGTATCTGATGCTTTAAGCTGCCATAGCCCTTATGCAAGCGAGCCATCAACTCGCTTTCGTCAACGCCTCCGCTTTTATGGTTGTGTTTAATTGTTTGCTCGGTAGTATGTTCCATCTCAGCCCTTTCGGATTTCCGCCAAAATCAAGGCGCACCTCAACAACTAATGCTCCCCCACTCTTATAGACGACAGAAAACGATTTCTGTGACAAGAATTCCGGAATTTTTTAAACAAACTCAATGCCGGCTCGACTCTCTGCCAATACATTATACGAAAAACGGCCAATAATTTCCAGAAAATGTTGATTTCGGGAATTTATGAGGTGTGAAATTGCCACGGCCTACCAATCAGACCGTGGCAATGATTTGCATTTTGATTAGCCCCCAGGCCTGTCCTGGGGGTCTTCACCTTGAGTTTTTTTCAACGCGCCAGTTCTACAACTTCCTCCGCACTGAGCACCTCGTCGTAGATACGAATATCATCAATAAGGCCGGAGAAGAAAGTCCCCTGCCCAAGCATCTTGTCGGCACCGAAATACAAACCGCCATCCGAAGGTATGCCGCCTACAATACTGTTATCTTTAGCAACTTCTACTCCATCCACATACAGACACCGACGAAAGCTGTCGAGATCATATACAAGACCTACATGATGCCATTGGCCGTCTGTGATTACGTATTCGGATAACAATGGATCGAACATCGGAGACATCAACCCGGTCATAAGTCTGCCGGAAGACGGATCCGCCCAGAGCCATGCGCTTCCCGGCTTAGTGGTACGACCATCTACAGTGTCCTTCTGAGATATAATCACCTGGCCCGGTGCGCCGCCTTTGACCCAAGCAAATGTGCTGAAAGACCCCTTCGTCGGGTCTAGGCCAAAATCCGTACTGACATAATCATCGACGCCATCGAGCTGCAGCGCACCGCCCAATACACCACCGTCAGGTTGCCAGGTG
>DAOVMB010000369.1 GCA_030630905.1 Sedimentisphaerales bacterium | reverse complement strand
TGCTGCCACTGCGAAGCACCGAAGGAACCGACAATAATACATTTGTATAAATCAAGGACTTCTTTAGAAGATGGGAAACCTGCTTCAAGCTGCTCATCGCCCTTCTGCCGGGTGCCCTGGACAATGAACCGCTGCTCGCTAATGCGAAACAGGGCTGTCAACTCCACCGACGGGTCGCGGACAAGCTCTTTGCGTATCATGCTGAAGTCCCAGCCCAGCTCCTGGGCGAAGAATAAGACGTGCAGCGTTTCCTTGCGGACTTCCACGCTGAAGTCTCGAACATTATTCAAGTTCGATAGCTCCCCATCGATATTCTGGACAGTGATGCGATATTCATTTGTGCCGGACTCGGGCGGAGCCTGAAGCGAAAATTTTGCCCTCGCCCTTGGATTTTCGAAACGGACAAACTCTGAGCCGCGAACCTGCCACTGGCTCTGTTGTTTCTCTTCGAGCCTGACTTGAGCCACCGAGACTTTTGCGGCGAAATCTCTCGAAGCAAAACGCGCCAGGATGTCAGCGGAAACTTCAAAATTACCGCCCTGCTCGACAAGCTTCGGCGCGGTAACTTCCGTCACGGCCAAATCATTCCAGGAATCGGGCGAACTGCCGATACCCGTAATATATAGCGGCACCTGGGGCAGTTTCGGGGTCGGGATTAATTCATCGCCGCCGTCTGTCAGTAGAACCACCGAGAGATAATTGGCGCTGTCCGCTTTGTCGGCTATTGTTACAAAACATTTACCCAAATCCGTGCCCCGAATTTCCTCTTCTGCTTGTTTTGCGTCTTTGGTGCTGTGCACTTCCACGTCGAAATCCAGGTTTTCAAGATCGATGAAAGAACGAAGTTCTCCGGCAAGATTCTGAGCCAGCCTGTTGGCTCTTTCTATGCGGCTGATTCCCGATTCGTCCCTGCAATCCATCGATGAAGATGTGTCGAGAAGGACCATTATTTTCTTGTCTCGATTCGGCCGCTGCACGACACTTCGGACCGGGTCGAAATATGCAAGGATGATTAGTAATACGATCAAGACCTTTGGAAATAACAGAAGCACCGTTTGTCTCAATGAACGGCTTCGTCTTTGTCGCTGAAACAGAACAATCAGCCAGACGACCAAAATCAGAATCATCGCCGCCGCCAGGATTGGATGAAGATGGGTACGCCACCGTAGCACTTCCATTATCCCGCCCCCCTGCTGACAAGAACTTCCTGGTCGGACGTGCTCAGGGCATCGCCGGGCTGTTTGCTCTGACCGGCAGCTTGTGTGCTTTCCGAACGCGTTGTTTTTTCGGCCCTGGCCCTGATGGGATTTGCCAGCCAGCCTTCTGCGAGCAGGGCCAGAGTCGCCAGTAGAACAAAGGGCAGAAACAGCTCAAAGGTACGGCTCTGGCCGGTATGATATTTCTGCAAATCGTCCGCCGGGTTGTAGTCGACAATGCTGTGTGTGATTTTTTCCATCGCCGGGACTTGTGAACCTTGTAAAAATTGCGTCAGGCCTTCTTTCGGCGATGAACGCACGGACACACAGAACTCCTCGTTACCAGCTTTGATCAGGTAAACGCCCGATTTTGAAAATACCGGCATATCAATTGCCTGGCCTTTGAAGTCGGTCTCATCGCTGACGAGAGAAGTAACCTCGACTTGCTGTCCACCGGCATTGATGCCCTTCGGAGATTCTCCCGCGACCAGTGACAGCATCAAATTTTCTTCGAGAGCGGTTCCTTCCACAGCAATACTTTGTGCCATGACGACGATCAGACCTGTTAAGGGCAGCGTGTTCCAGCGTGGATCGAAGGCCGTCCCGCTGACGTAAATATTTCCCCTGCCAAGCTCTCTATGAGCGAATAATACTCTTTCGAAATCAATCCCCAAAAGCGGAGTAAACTGATCAGACAATTCGAGGGGATAATAGGTGAATACTGTAACGTTCTCCGGTGACGCAGTGCCCGTCGCTTCACGAATCCTGTTCCAGAAGTTGGATTCTTTCGTCATCGATTCGACCTTGATTCCTCGTGCATGCGATAAGCGGATCTTGGTACCGGCTCCGAGCCATGCCGGAGGTTTTATATTTGTGCCGGCTTTTCTTGCTGAGGGTACGACCAGGAGATTGCCGCCGGCTTCCACGTACTGCCCGATGCCGGACGATGCCTGATTGTTTTGGCAGATTTCTTCCCATGTCGTAACGATAAGAATTGGTTTTTCGCCCTGCGTCTTGGGTATTTGGCCCGACCGGTTGAATTTTGAAATCATGCCGGTTAGCTGTCCGTAATCGTCCGGCGAAAAAGCCGTCGGCAGCACACCGAATTCGCTCGGTGAGCCGCTGAATAAAACGGTCGCGGTCTGCCCGCAGACGATTCCTATTGACGCATGGTTATCGGCGGCAAAGCCGTCCCCTTCGATCCATGTTTTAAGCCAGTGATAGCCGGGTGTATCCGGGCTTATTGCGACTTCGACGATTTGGCTTCTGCCCGGCTCGAGCACAATTTTCTGAGTGTTTTTTTTGTCCTGATTGTTAATGGAATTGACTCGAATATTTGTGACTGCCGCCGAGTTGTTCGTGCAGACAACGCCGATTTTCAATGGATGTCTCGCCAGGATTTTTTGCCGGGGAAATTGAATCGAGCTGATGGCCACATTGGCCTGCTGACGAGTTTTGGATTCTATTCTGTGCAGAACTACATTTATCGAATCGCCGGCCGATTCCGACTGCAGGGCATCGTCGGTCCACTCGGCTTCCTGCAGATCGCTGAAAACGTGAACTACACCGCCGCGGGCCGAATCGGCTTGAAGGAGTTTGAACGCTTTCGCCAGGGCATTGTGTGCGCTACCCGTAGCGTCGGTAGGTGATATGTTGTCGAGCGAAGTCAGCAGGGATTCTGTGTCAGAAGTTAACGAATTGCCGGATGCAACCGCCGGGTCTTCGACAAGTGTCACGATGTTCATCCTGGCGCTGTCACCAAGCAGGGAAACAAGTCTTTTGGCTCCTTCTACGGCGAATTCCAGCTTTGTCTTCTCGTCGCCGGCGATATCGCTCATCGAGCCGGAGTTGTCAACGACCACGACCGCCGAGATTTTGCCTCCCATTTGTACGGAGCTTTGGAATTTCGGCCGTGACAGAGCCAGCAATATGAATGCGATTAACAAAACCCGCATCAAGAGCAGCAATAATTGATGAATCTTGCGACGGGAATTGAGCTCCGGAGCGGTCCGGTGAAAGCACATGTCAGTCCGCAGTATCTGGTGTGCCGTTTTCTGCTTGAAAAAAAAGTGGAAAAGGACAGGCAGCCCTGCCGAAGGTAAAAGATAGAGAAAGATGGGAGTAGAAAAAATCATCCGATCTTCCTCCTTTGCAGGATGGCGTCATACACATCCATCCCGGTATCGGCGAAGATATAATCCGCACGAATCCTCTGGCAGCCGGTTCGCAACTGGTCGAGATAAAGTCGCAATTGTTTGAGATAACTTTCCTTAATTCGCCCGAAGTCCACGATCAGCTTGCCCTCCTGTTCCATCGATACGACTTCGAGAAGCCCGGATATCGCCATGTTCAGCTCGGTCGGGTCCATCAGGTGAAACAACGTCACATCTTTGCCGTCGTGATAGAGATGGTTGATGCCCCTGATGATTTTTTCGGGTTCCTGGAGAAAATCGGAAATAATCATCACCAAAGCCCGGCCCTTGATCAGCTCGGCGGCATTGTGCAGGACCGCTTCGATGTCACCGGCTTTGCCCAATGTGAGGTTCTCGAGATCCAGCAGCATCGGCTTTAGCCACCTGAACGTACCGGTCGGTTCGTGGTAGCTGCGGATTTGGCTGTCAAAAGTGATCAATGAAGATGTGTCGCTTTGCTGTATCAT
>DAOVMB010000065.1 GCA_030630905.1 Sedimentisphaerales bacterium | reverse complement strand
GTACCTTGCACTGGGCCAAATCTGGGCAAACAAAACCAGATCGGTGCTCACCACACTTGGGATTATCATCGGTGTTGCTTCGGTAACAGCGGTCATTGCCGCTCTTAGCGGTCTAAGGGCAAAAATACTCACACAGTTCGAATCTATCGGAACCAATACTATATTTATTTCACCCATGCGTCCCGACAGAGGGCCTCTGCAACATGCCCCGTGGTGGAGTATTAGATTTTTGCCCGAGCATTTCGATGGTATGCTGGATCACTGCCCGTCGGTGGAGCGATTCGGCCGTCAGACCGGGCTCGGAGCCTATACCGTCAGCCACCGTGAGTATTCAGCCGAAAACGTGAGCATTACCGGCCTGGAGCCTGCCTGCCATCAAATTGTGAGCCGTCCGGTCACGCTTGGAAGACCACTTTCGGTTATCGATGAAATGCAGATGCGACAGGTTTGCGTGATTGACCCTAAGCTGCGCAACGACCTTCACCTTGACCGTGATTGCATAGGCCAGTCGATTCTCATAGGTCACAACACTTTCTATATTGTCGGAGTGATTGAAGCCAGCCCTGAATCCGTATTCGGGGGAGGTGACCAGGAAACTTCTGAGATATTTATTCCATTCAAGACCAGTTTCAAAATGAAGCGGTATCTGTGGGTCGGGGTTCTTGCCGAAAGCAAATCCCCTGAAGTTTCGGATGATGCCCGGGCCGAGATAAGCTTCTTCCTTCGACGCACACGTAACATAAAGCCCGGCGAACCCGACACATTTAGAGTTGATTCAGTCAAGAACTTCCTGGATATCTTCAATGAAGTTGCCCGTGTGGTGATGGCTGTGGCCGGTGGCATTGTTGGCATTTCTCTTTTAGTCGGTGGTGTGGGCATTATGAATATTATGCTTGTCTCGGTATCGGAACGAACCAGAGAAATAGGGCTTCGCAAAGCGGTGGGAGCGAAAAAGTCAGCGATTCTAACCCAGTTCCTGATTGAGGCTGTGGTTTTGTGCTTTGTCGGCGGGCTTTTCGGAATTGGGTTTGGCCAGCTTCTGACCACAGGCATAGCCAATATCCCGAAAGTTGAACTTGATATGGCATATATCCCCCTGTGGGCGATAGGCCTTGCGTTCGGTTTTTCCGGCTCCGTAGGTATCTTTTTTGGAATGTTCCCGGCAATTAAGGCCGCCAGGCTCGACCCTATTGAGGCTCTTAGACATGAATAGACAGAAGGCAGAAGACGGAAGACAGAGGACAGAGGACAGAATACCGAGAACAGAGGACAGAAATCAGAAGTCAGAAGGAAGACGACGATGGGCGAGATCGTTCTGTGTTCTTCGTACAGAGTTCGGCGTAAAAACAAGAACGCACGACGCTGAACACAGAACGAAGAACTATGTTGTCTGTCTTCTGCTGTCTGTCTTCTGTTTTCTTTTGACCGGCTGCGAACAGTTTTCCGGCGATGGAGATTCTTACCAAACCAGGATTGCCCCTGAAAAAACCCGGCGAATAGAAACGCTTGAGCTACAGGAGGCCAGGGACGAAGAAAAAATCCTAACGGACGTTAATGATGCCAATGAAGTGCCGCCAAAAGAGCTTGAGTTGACTTTGGAACAATGTCGAGCGCTTACGCTGGAGAATAACCTTGATCTGAAGGTGCAGCTTATCAATCCTGCTGTTGCCGCGGAAAAGGTCAGCCAGCAGGAGGCCCAGTTCGAGGCGGCGTTCTACTCTAATCTGACATTTTCAAAGACGGATACACCAACGGCTTCGTTTCTTGATGAAATTTCAGGCTCACAAGTCGATTATACCAGCACTAGTCTTGGTGTTCAGGTCCCTTTGCGAACCGGTGGAACAGTAAACTTTGACTTAGCCGACAGCCGTGCCAAAACGGATTCTCCCTGGTCGGTATTTGATCCTTCCTATGGCTCTGACATGTCAGTTTCGATTAGTCAGCCACTGCTTCGAGGCGCCGGTAAGCGTGCTAATACCTATGCCATTCGTATCGCCGAGTATGAACGGCAGATAACCGATGCAAGAACGAAACTTGAAGTTATACGAGTTATCGCAGACGTGGATCGTGTGTACTGGCGACTTTATGCGGCCAAGATGGAATTGGATGTGCGGAAAAAGCAATATGACCTGGCTAAAGCCCTATACGAACAAGCTGGTCGCTTTGTGGCCGCCGGCGATAAACCGCAGATAGAGATTATTCGTACCGAAGCAGGGGTGGCACAGCAGCTTGAGGCTATTATTTTAGCCGAGAACAACGTGCGCGATCGAGAACGTGACCTCAAGCGAACGCTTAATAAGGCGGGCCTGGGAATGCAGACACCGACGGTGCTGATACCTGCCACCGAGCCGGACCCTGTCCTTTATGAGCTGAAAAAAAAGCAATTGGTGGCAACAGCCATGGACAATCGGATGGAAATGCTCGAATTGGAGTTGCAAATCGCTGAAGATTTCGCTACAGTCGATTACATGCGGAGCCAGTCGCTGCCTTTGGTCACGATGGATTATAGGTATAATGTGAACGGCCTGGGCGGTACGAGAGACGACTCATTCGATTTGCTTTTCGACAAGAGATTCGAGGATCATCGAGTCGGGTTGCAGTTGTTGGTGCCGCTGGGAAATGAAGCCGGAAAGAGTCAGCTTCGGCAGGCCTTTTACCAGCGCAGGCAGCGGTTGGCCAGCCGCGATAGTCGTGAAGCACTTATTGAACTTGAAGTGCTCAATGCTATCGATCAGCTTGAGGCGAACTGGCAGCGCGTTTTGGCCAGCAGACAAAGGGCGATCCTGGACGGCCGGCTGTTCGATGCCGAAAAACGCCAGTTTGAACTCGGCATGGGGACATCTACCGACGTACTTCAGGCGCAGACAAATTTTGCCGAAGCTCAAAGAGCCGAAATCCTGGCGCTGGCCGAATACCAGATAGCGCTTGTCGATTTGGCTTATGCCACCGGTACACTACTCGGCGCTGCAAAGATACGATGGGAACCTATTGTGCTTCCGGATAATATATAGTAATATGTGCCTGATTTCAACTTTACATGGCTTACGGCTCATTTTTGAAAGGGCATATCATGGAAGAACAGAACGTCGAAGACAACAGAAATGTTGAAGAGAAGAGTGATTCCAAAAGCGCAAAAAGGAAAAAGAAAATCATCTTCTGGGTTTCAGGCCTCGTCGGACTGATAGTTATTTTATTTATTCTCATTTATTTCCTGATTCCCAAACCGTCCGAAATCGAGTGGATGTCAAATAAGATGATAGCCGTATATATCGCTATAGGCCTGGTCGCAGCCGCAGTCGGGGCATGGTTCATCCTTCGCAAAACTCTCAGAACAAGATTGAGAATGCAGAAGGCAATCAGGCTGGACCCGGACATAAATGACTGGCTTGTTGTCTTTAACTGGACGCCAAAGGTACTTTATGTCCCCACTATTGTTGCCTCGTTCCTGGCGGCGGGATTCTCATGTTTTCACAGTATCTCCGGAACTGCCGTAGGAGGTATCTGGTTTGCCGTATTCTTCCTGAACTTTCTCATAGAAGAATACAACATCAGCATTAAGATACTGCTCATAACAATTGTAAGTTTGGGATTCTTCCTCTTATGGCTGCATCTGCTTGGCTGGGTCGTGCCCTTCCTAAAACTTTTCAGAAACATTGCCGTATCTATGAACGCTACAGTCTATCTTCTTGTCGGCATAATCGGCCTGTTTACAATTCTGATTTCCTGGCTCAAAGGGCTTTTCTATTATGTGACGATAACGCCCAACTATATGAACCTGCAGGAAGGCCCGACCGAATCAGGAGAGCAAATAGGCAGGGAGGACTACAACACCCGCATCGATACGAGCGATTTCCTCGAACGGCTCATGGGCTTTGGAAGAATAATAATAACCTTTAAGGAGAGGAAAAGGCAGCCCATAGTCGTGCTCGTCTGGAAAATCCGAAAGAAGGCGCAACTACTTGAGAGTGTGCGGGCCAAATTTGCGATCGACCATCTGCAACAAACGCCAGCTCAGGCACAATGAAAAGGCGAAACGTTTTCCTGCGTAAAGAGATGGGGCTCGCGTTCCGGAAAAAGTGCGGAAGGCATTTCCTGTGTTAACCTGCCGGCGGCTTATTCATCTACTTTAGGACAGGACAAAACATAGTCGATACAATCGCTTAATTTTGCTGTCGCTACGGCGACGGTGCTGTCGGCTGCGCCGTAATAGAGGTTAATCTGATCGGTTTCCTTGTGGACAGTGGCGCCGTTGGGGAATATAACATCGCTGACATCGCCGATACGCTCGTAAATTGCGCTTGGTCCAAGAACCCACTCATCGCTTCGGCGCAGGACTTTCCAGGGTGAGTTCAAATCCAAAAGAGCCAATCCGACCCGGTATATCGCTCCTGCAGTGGTAGCACGGACGCCGTGGTAAAATAACATCCAGCCTTCCGGTGTTTCAATAGGCTGGCAAGCCAGCCCGACTCTGTGACAATCCCAATAGGCCGTCCTCGTCATAATTAACGACCTGTGGTCGCCCCAGTGTTTCAGATCCGGCGAGAAACTGATCCACATGTGAGCTTCGCCCCGGACAATGGGCCGGTGAATCAGTGCGAATCGTCCGTTAAACCTGCGCGGAAACAGGCAGGCATCCTTGTCCTCCGGCGGCAGCAATGAACCCAGCCGGGCAAACGTCTTGAAATTCTTGGTAATCGCCAGCGAAACGACCGGACCGCCCTCACTGAAAGAAACGTAGGTAACGGCAAATTGCTTTTGCTCCTCCAGCCATACAATGCGAGGATCTTCCAGCCCCCACCTTTCCTCTCGGGAGCTTTGGTCGGCTTCGAGGGTTGGCGTAGCGTCAATCTCCCAGTTCGTGAATCCATCGGCACTGCGGGCGACCGTCAAATGAGAAAAGCCGCGCATATCCTCGACGCGAATCAACAGCAGCGTTTCGTCATTTAACTTAGCTGCCGCGGGATTGAAGACGGCATTTGTCGGGTAGGGCCAGTTCTCCGGTGTCATTATTGGATTGCCATCGTACCTTTTAAAGAGATCGTGTGCTTTTTTTTGTCGTGAAAGCTCAGGCATAGTTTCATTTTCCCAAAACGTAAAGGACGTTCTACGTTCTCCGTGCTGCGTGCTGCAGAACGCAGCACGCCGAACTCAGAACGAGATATCACATCTTTAGCTTACATTAACTAATTTAATCGGCAAGATGAACAATTTCCTATGAATCAAAGTACGAAATTTAAATACCGTCCAACCAAAAAATCCCGATCTTGTCAGGTACGCTCGAATAATAGCGATTCTATTATGCAGTTTGGTTCGTTGTCGATATTGCCATACTATGCTTTGACTAACTGGGTTTCATACAGGCTTTGATATAATGCACAGGTTTTCATCAACTCATTGTGCTGGCCCTGAGCCACAATTTGTCCGTCATCCATGACTACTATCACGTCCGCGCTGATAACCGTGCTGAATCGGTGGGCAATGATAAAAGTCGTCCTGTTCTGCATGACTTCCTCGATAGCGTTATGGATCTTGGCTTCGCTGTCGGCATCGACCTGACTGGTGGCTTCGTCAAAAATCAAAATCGCAGGGTCCTTGAGGATCGCCCTTGCAATGACGATCCTCTGAAGCTGTCCGCCGCTTAGTCCCGTGCCGTGCTCACCTATTACCGTATCATAGCCTTGCGGCAGCGTGCTGATAAACTCATGAGCATACGCTCGCCTGGCAGCTTTCTCAACTTCCTCAGCGGTGGCTCCCGTTTTGCCGTATGCTATGTTAGCCTCGATCGTATCGTTGAAAGTCACGATATTCTGGGTCACCATCGCAATCTGGCTCCGCAAACTAACGAGCGAAACCTCGCGAATATCTTTGCCGTCTATCAAGATTTGTCCGCTGTCGGGGTCGTAGAGTCTGGGGAGCAGATTAGCCAGGGTGGTCTTGCCCGAGCCGTTCGGTCCTACAATGGCAACATTATGACCTGCCTGGACGGCAAGGTTTACCCCTTTTAGGACCTGTGACCGCTCGCCGGGATAGGTGAAAGCAACATCCACGAATTCGATCTTGTCCCTCGCAAGCTCAAGGGCCGGCGCCTTGGCCGATTCGTCTTCGACCGGCTCGTCCATTACGGCAAAAACCCTCTCTGCCGCGGCGTTGGCCTCCTGAATTCTATTCCATACTCCGCTGGCTTTTCGCACGGATTCGGCGGCGGCTCCCAGCAAAGCCAGAAGCAGAAAGAACTCCGTACCTTCTATCCGATTTTCAGTAGTCGTGCTTTGAGTGATCCAGTGTGCCCCCACGATCAGTGCCATAGCTCCGCCGATCATGCCGAAAACTTCCAGCGTTGGCGTCGTAGCCGCGTTGACTTTGGCGATTTTCAACAACTGTTTGAGCAACCTGTTGTTTATCGTCTTGAAACTGTTTCGTTCGTAGCTTTGCTGGTTATACACTTTGACGATCTTCAGACCGGCCATGACCCCATTGAGCTTGGCAAGCATCTGCGATCCGGCCACCAGTGATTTCTTCGTTGCTTTCTTCATTTTCTTGCCGAAAAAGGCTGTCAATCCCACCACAAACGGGCCCATACACAAAAAGATCAGTACGAGTTGCCAGCTCAGAACCATCGCACATATCAGCATGAACAGCGCGTTTAGCGGTTCGCGAAGGGCCCGTCCGAGCAGCGTTTTGATCGACGACGCTATCACATTCGTATCACGTATGATTCTGCTGATCGTGTCGGTCGGTCTTTCGCTGGCGAAGAATCCCATCGGCATTTCAATGGCATGCCCGAAGACGTCCTCGCGCATCCGAGTGATGGCCACCTGCATAACCTTGTGAGCCATGTAACCCTGGTAGAACTTCGCCAGGCAGCGAATGATAGTTATAACTCCCATCGCAAGAATAATAAAGACTACGGCGTCGGTCTTGTTGGTCTGGTCCTGTTCTCTCGGCAGAAAGCCCACCGTCCATTGGGCCCTTTCCATAAGCGCCAGCTTGAGTGACCATCGACTCCTGCGGATGCTGCTCCAGTCCAGTCTCCTTACGAAATCATCGTTTGAAGGAGTGTTGAAAATAAGTGTCTCGAGCTTGACCACATTATCCCGGTCAAACCGTTTGACTAAAACGGCAATTGCGGCCTCTTTGCTCGTTGCCATTTCCTCCAACATTTTGGGTGTCGCAATCGTGGGATTGCTCTCTGAAGGCATGTGGGCGCCTACCCCCACGATTTTGTCGGCGTTCTGCAATCCCGCCAGATGGGCCAGACTGTCCTTTTCGACGCCTGTTACCAAGAGGCTGTGTGCCATTTCCTGTGCTCTGCCTGTAGTAATATCCGCCGCGTCAGGCAGGTAAATATCCACGCCGTATTTCCAGTCACACGCCTTGCGGTCAACCCAGCCGTGCAGGCCTTCCTGTCCGAGCATGACTTTCATCAGTGGGATAATCGTCATGAAACTGACCGAAAGAAGGATTGCGACAATCACGGCGGTGCTGAATACCACAATCAGTCTCGGCCATTGCGGCCAGATATATTTGAATATTCGCCCAAAGGCTTTCATTCGACAACTTTCTCCATAATATGAAGCTCGAATATCACTATTGCCGTATCGTCAAAAACTCTGAATCCATACCTCAGACCCTTATCAGCAATTCAATACAATCCGGGCACACTAACAAACTTCCACATGTCGGTCAAGCCTAAAGGTATTGACTCCAAATACCATTTTTGTTAGTCTGTTCGCTTTTTAAGGAAGCAATTAAATGAAAATAGACTATCTGATTTTGGGTGGGTACCAGACCAACTGTTATATTCTGCGCAACCCTTCGACTTCGCTCAGGGTGAAGGATTCTTCATGCCGAGCGGAGACGAGGCAGGCTAAGGATTGCCTGATCATCGATCCCGGGCTCGAAGCTGGTGAGTTGATAGACTTTCTAACAGAGCAAAAACTGAATCCGGTTGCCGTGGTCTTAACTCACGGCCACATCGACCATATTGCAGGCGTAGCGGTGTTGCGAAGCCGGTTCCCTGAAATCAAGGTTTACATTCACAATCTCGACGCCGAAATGCTCACTGAACCGAATATAAATCTATCCGCCATGTCCGGCTCAGCTTTCGTCACCGAGGCGGAAGATGTATCCTTAAAAGAGCGGGACATAATCGACCTGGCCGGCGTGAAATTACTCGTGCTCCACACCCCCGGCCACACCCCGGGCGGCATCAGCCTGTATTCAAAGGAAGATGGCGTCGCCTTTGTCGGCGACACCCTTTTTGCCGATTCGATTGGCCGGACCGACTTCCCCGGCGGCAGTATGTCACAACTGCTGACTTCCGTCAGAGAAAAACTCTTCACCCTCCCCGAAGAAACAAAAGTCTACCCCGGCCACGGCCCCGCAACAACAATCGCCGCCGAAAAAGCACACAATCCCTTCTTCTAATCGAAGCTTTTTTTAAAGCAGAAAATGTTTGGAAAAGGGCTATTTTAATGATATAATAATGTTCAGTCGTTGAGTAAATGGAAGTGGTCTTCAAGACTGTTTAAGGACAGGAAGTCAGGATTATGGCGATTCGTTTCCATCCACATGCGTTGGAACGCATGGCTCAACGGGGCGCTACTGAGCAGGAAGTGATTGTTGCAGTGGAAGCAGGAGAGCAATTTAACGCAAAATTCAATAGAACTGGATTCCGCAGGAACTTTGCTTATGATAAGCGATGGCGAGGCAAACACTATGAAACGAAACAGGTTGAAGCCTACGCTGTTCAACAAGACGATGATTGGCTGGTTATTTCTGTAATCACACGATACTTCTGAGCGAATTTGAAAAGGAGACAAGTGTTATGAAACTCACTTACGACCCACGGTATAATATAGGTTATATTCGCTTTAAGGAGAAAAAAGCTGAAGTTCAATCGATAAAACTCAGTGACGAACTCATAGTGGATATCGCGCCGGACGGAACAGTCTATGGAATCGAACTTTTGAATGCTAACGAGCAACTACAACGTGAGAATGTAGAAGGTCTTATCGTAGTCAACGAGGCAACCGGCGAACATACTCAATT
>DAOVMB010000427.1 GCA_030630905.1 Sedimentisphaerales bacterium | reverse complement strand
TGTGTGCGAATGACTCTTCTGATTTCGGCTATGGCGTGCTGCTTATCTGTAAAGGCGTGCCACCCGTTCATGCTTAGCACCAGATCGACCGAGGCATTTTTGAGCGGCAGGTTAGCCGCGTCGGCCCTGAGCAGGCAGATATTTTCCAGACCGGCTTCCAAAAAACATTCTCTGGCCTTGTGGAGCATGTTCATCGACGAATCGATGCCGATGATAGTAGCATCCGGATACCCGGCGTATAGAGAACTGGTGAAGGCTCCCGTTCCTACGGGCACGTCGAGCAGGATACCATCGAACTGAGTCGGCAAATACGACAGCACGGTCTCGACGTATGTACGATCGTCGCCAATTCCCCATACCAGGGCGTTACAGATTCTTCGCGGGACATTCGGCCGTGACAGTAACGCATCATAGCGATGCGCAACCTTGTCATACGCCGTCGAAACCTTGTCTTCGGTCCGGCCACAGAAATCAACAATTCCATTGATGATCGGATATTCCAGATCGGATTCCTCGACATGCGCTATAGCATCACCATCATTAAATCGAAGTTTTTTCCCCGTTTCAGGGCATCTGAGAATGTCTGTCAGTTCCATAGTCTGCTTTCATACATCAGAGATAGGCTCCGAGCTTTAGTTCTGTTGTCGCCACTAACAGGCGGCGATCTCTCATGTTCTACTGCCTGAGTTACATGAGCACTCACACGTCATAATAGAAACACGCCAGATGGTACTTTTAGTTTATGCGGATGGAAGTTTTTGTCAAATTGAAGGATCCGTTTCCTATCGAAAATATTGCTGTGGCTTCTCAAAACTGATTACTTGTAGTTTGACAGGACGGCTTTTGCAACACCTTCGCTTATCGTGCCGGCTTCGAGAAGGGTGTTAACGGATTCAACCATTGTTACCATACCGTGCTTTTTGCCCGTTTCGATGACACTCCTCAGGAAGAATCCGCCTTTTCTCCTGATTATGTTCTTTGCGGCATTCGTAACGACTAATACTTCACAAGCTACTCTTTGTTCGCCTTTTACCGTGGGGATTAGTTCCTGGTGAATCATGCCCTGAAGAGATTCTGCCAAAAGAAACCTTAACTGACCTTCATCGGTAGCGGGGGCATAGCTCAAAAGTCTTTCAATAATCTTATCGATCGATATGACGTGCAGCGTAGAAAGGACCATAACGCCAGTCTCAGCGGCCGCCAGGGCGATCTTGATGGTTTCATAGTCTCTCATCTCGCCGATTGCAATCACATCCGGGTCCTGTCTCAAGGCGGCCCGCAGTCCCGAATAGAAACTCTTGGTATCCCTTCCGACTTCTCTTTGCCTGACAACGCCGGCTTTGTTTGTGTGTACGTACTCGATTGGGTCCTCGATGGTCACGATGTGCTTCTCGCGGTTTGTGTTTATTTCATCGATCATTGCCGCCATTGTCGTGGTTTTGCCCTGACTGGTGCTTCCGGTGATCAAGACCAGTCCTTTTGTTCTGCCTGCCAGGTCTTTGACGATGTCCGGCAGAAATAATTCCTGAAGGGTTCTGGGTCGCGTGGGAAGGATTCTGATTGTCGAACCGACCGCGCCATTGAAATAGCCGATATTGATCCTGTACCTGCCTGCCCCGTCTGCCAGCATTAGGTCGTAATCAAGATTCTTTTCAAACAGGGCTTGCTGCTCTTCAGTAAGCAGTTCCAGCGATATGTCCCGGCTCTGCTCGGCGGTCAGCTTTTCCTTTGTAATCGGGACCAGTTTCCCTCCCACCCGAAAGAGTACCGGAGCGCCGGCACAAATATGGATGTCAGTCGCCTGCTGGGCTTTTGCGTGCTCTAAGAGTTGTTTCCTGCTGATCATGTAACTCGATTCTGTATTTGCCGGTTTCTCTAAGAGTCTGCCTGCTACGACTGCACGATGTATCGATCCGGACTTCCGCATCTTTGTCTGATGCAATATTTATCGTCACATCCAAAGCTGAATCGCGAATATTCAGTTTGCTCACATCCAATTGTATAGTTTTATCAAAGATTTCGCTACTTTTTTTCCGGGCATTTTCCTTCGCCCATACCAAACCGCTTGCCAGCAAGTTTCGCTCACATGCCTTCAGATAAGCATATTGTGACTGGAACTGCATTGTGTTTGCGATATCGGTCAGGACGGACATCTGGACCCCGACAACAGCGATCGCTACAATAACAAGTATCAGCACAAAACCGTTTTGTCTTGTTTTTTTCATCTCTATCTCAGTTCCTTTCCAAGGGCGCTTGCAAAATACAGGTGCGAATGAGCCATTTTCTTTTTCCACTGGCCCTTCCTCCCATATTCGAGATGGGTGTTGGTCTCGACAGCATAGCCCTGGCCGTTTCTTTCCCAAACTTTCCATTCCACGCTCGCATGAGGTATCGACCAGACTCTTGGCTCTTCTGCCTTGCCTTGCGGCGTGTCCTTGAGCTTGTGCCGAAAAACCTGGCCGTCTTTAAGCTGATAGCAGATTACGCCCTCTTTAAGTTCGATCAGGAGGACATGGTCGCTCGCAGTCTGTCCTGCGAACGATTTCGGCAGGCCCTTTGCTTCGTCAATGTCCTTCTGTATCTGCCGGAGCATACTCAGCATGCTTGTGTTTTCCTGTATCAGGCGGACGGACATTGGAATCTCGCCGACAAGTGTTTTGAATAATCCGTCGAAAAAAAGGAACACGAACGGAAGAACGACGATTACTACGAGCATTTCTACTAAACTAAAGCCCTTACGCATATTTATCACTTCCCTTCGGCTAATGGTTCGTCCCTCGAAATATATCTGGACAGCTCAATTGTTACTTGCCTACGAAAGTACCTGCCGCTTGTTGTTACCTTCACTAATTGCGCGGCCTGCCATTGTCCCTGCCCGGCGGATTTCTCGATAGACACGTTGAGCTGAGGCCAAATTCGGCTAAAATCTTCGTCTTCGATCGGCTTACCCGTTGCGGTGAGGCTGTCAAGCTCCGCCTGGGCCGCGGCGATACAGTGCTGTCTGACTAACTGGTAGCGATTGAACTTGGCCATACCATTGAGTGAAAATGCCACTGCGGCCAGGAGCATTGCCATAATGGTCAAGCCAACCGTTATCTCCGCAAAGATAAAGCCGCCGTATCTTCTTTTTTTACGTGACATAACTTTGCTCCATATAAACACATTACGGTATCACCATGTCCGATAAACGTTCGATTATTACAATACTCGGTGAAAATATCGCATAAACGACAAATCCCACAATCGCACCCATGACAAGAATCAGGCACGGCCACATGATGAATCTGGCAAGGTTCACGC
>DAOVMB010000078.1 GCA_030630905.1 Sedimentisphaerales bacterium | reverse complement strand
TTCCTGCCTAACCACAGCGTTTCGACAATAGCTTCGGCTCAAGAGGACACTCGCAGCCTGTACAGGATCGTAGGCAGAAGCGCAAACCTCATTCAAATCATCGAACTTGCTAAAAAAATCGCCCCTACTTCGGCGCCGGTCTTAATAAACGGTGAAAGTGGGACGGGCAAAGAGCTGATTGCTTATCTGATTCATCACAAAAGCAGAAGGGCACAGGGCTCATATATTAAAGTCAATTGTGCAGCGCTAAGTGATTCGCTTCTTGAAAGTGAGCTCTTCGGCCATGAGAAAGGGGCCTTCACCGGTGCTTGCGCTCAGCGCAAGGGCCGATTCGAAATGGCCCATGGCGGAACTCTGCTTCTGGATGAGATTACAGAAACGCCTATAAAATTTCAGGCCAAATTGTTGCGGGTTCTCGAACAGCAGGATTTTGAGCGTGTCGGCGGAAATGAAAGTGTTAGAGTCGATGTTCGAATAATAAGTACGACGAATAAAGATCTGTTAGAGGAAGTTCGGCAGGGCAGGTTCCGACAGGACCTCTATTACCGGTTAAGCGGGGCAAGATTGGTTATCTGTCCCCTGAGAGAACGCAAGGAAGACTTATCCGACCTTGTGTGGTATCTCGTTAACCTTTATGCCCACGAGGTGCAACGTCGTATCACAAAGCTCGATCCTGCGATGATGGACATTTTTGCCAAATACCACTGGCCCGGCAATGTCCGGCAATTGCGCAATGTCGTACGAACATCGCTTATTTTGGGAGCCGGCCCAACACTGTCGTTAGCGGATGTCTCTTGGCTCTTCGATGAATTACAGCCACTGACACAGCAGGATCACGCCGATTATGACTTATCGCGTGAAAAACGTGCACAGAGCGACTTCGGACTTGGAGGAGTGCCGCTTGAGCGGTTAGAACGGCGGGCGATTCTGGATACATTGCGCCAGACGGGAGGCAACCAGACGAAGGCGGCAAAGGTATTGGGTATCAGTGACCGAACGCTGAGAGACAGAATCCACCGGTACAGGCGAGAGGGCAGTATGCAGTTGGTATGATGATAATTTTGTGTAATAAATGATTGAGGCGAAATATGGCAGATGCGGAAGATATAAAAGAGCAGGAAGGGCAGGAAGAGCAGGAAGAGCAAAAAAAGCCGGAAGCCGAAAAGAGTGATAAAAAGTCCTTAATCGCTCGATTCCTGCCGTGGATAATCATTGTTGTTGTGGTTTTAATTTGTGCCGGCGCCGGTTTTAGCGTCGGTCGATTGTTTGCCGGCTCCGACACACCGGAAGCAACCGAATCCGACTCGAAGCCCGATGAACCAATCCAGGCAGATGACCTCAAAGCAGATGATGATTCAGCGAAAGTCTGGTATTATGATTTAGACCCCGTTGTTGCAAATCTGAATGAGCCTTCTGTAACACGCTATGTTCGGGCAACTTTAACTCTTGAGATGAGTGCCGATATGGATGTAAAGAAAGGCACAGCCTTTCTTGATGAGAAAAAACCCATCTTGATCAACTGGCTTACCGTATATCTTTCAAGTTTGGGCCTTGAGGATGTCAGAGGTGATAATAATCTCAGAAGTATTCAGTCACACGTACGCGATGCTTTTAACGAAAAGCTTTTTCCTAATTCTCAGTCTCAAATCAAGCAGGTCCTGATTAAGGAATTCCCCGTACAATGAGTGGCAGAGTTACGAACAGTTTGAGCAGAGAAAAGATACAGCAGCTTCTGATGGCCGTTGGTTCTAAGCCAACGGAAGATATAACACAAATGGAGGCCACAGAGTACAATTGGCGCGAGCCTCATTACTTCAATAGCGAGCAGCTTGTCAAGCTCGACGATTTTGCACAAACAGCAGCCACCGCAGTAGCTGAAAAATTCTCTGAATTTTGCCGCAGTGAACTCAATGTAACAATTGCATCAACCACGCAGCACTTTGCAGATGAATTTCCTAACCAGCCCTCAGATAGCGAACAGAAGGATTATTATCTTCCCTTCGGCGCCAACCAGGAGCAGATGTGCGGACTTATTGGTATACCCGGACAAGCAGCACTTAACTGGGCGAGGCAATTGCTCGGTGATTCCGAATCCGAAAAGGATCCGGGCAGAGGTTTGTCGCAATTAGAAGAATCTCTTTTATTGGATCTGGTCTCGGCTCTCGTTGAGGTATTTTCCGGCCTTGATGAATCATTCGATTTCCATTCGGCAAAAAGCATTGCCAAGGGACAGTGGCCTCTTGAAATGGAAGGTACCGAAGAACTCTGCAAAATCTCTTTTGATGTTAAGAAAGCTGACTCGGAGAAGAGTTCTGAAGCTTACTTTTTGATACTTTGTAGTGAGCTGGGTTCTGTAGCAGGAAAAGCGGAACAAGATTCTGCCGATTTTTCTGCTGAGGACGTATCAAAACTGATTCTCGGTCATTTGCAGGAAATTCCGGTTTCCATTACAGGTCAACTGGCATCTGCCGTACTTACCTTTGAAGAAATAATGGATCTTCAGCCGGATGATATACTTTTACTGGATAAGAGAGTCGATCAGCCGACGGAACTGATTGTAGGTGGCCGGACGGTTTATTACGGCTGCCCTGCAAAATCAGCCGGCAAGTACGCTGTCACAATCACAAATACAGCGGCGGTATTTGGAGGTGACGCCGAAAACATAAATTCGAGCATAGAGACTAAATGATTGGGAGGATATAAAGATATGGCAAAAGCAGCTAACGCCGTAGAAGAAAAACAGGATCAGCAGGAAGATACGTCGCAACAAGACGATAAAACGCAGGCGCAATCGGTCGAATTTTCCGAGGCTGTTGGAACCGAGGCTACAACCGGTGCCGGAAGTATCGATGTCTTACTGGCTATGAACGTTTCAGTTACGGTTGTTATCGGCCAGACTGAATTGCCGGTTAAGCGGCTTTTACAGCTTGGACCCGGTTCGGTATTAAAGCTCGACAAATCTATTGATGAGCCGGCAGACTTATATCTCAGAGACACCAAGTTTGCTACCGGAAATGTAGTGGTGGTGGATGACCGGTTTGCTATCAGGATTAAGCAGATTCTCGGCCTTAGCGATTCTGACGCCAAGGCTGCCGGGGCGTGAGTTTAAGAAGGAATTTCGATGACAGGACATGGACAAACCAATTTGCAGGGATCGCCCGGATCGGATTCTCTCAACACGCCTCTGGCGTCCTATAGCAATATTGTCTTGGTTGTTGGCCTGGTTGCGGTTCTCGCTACCCTTATAATTCCTTTGCCTACGCTGATTTTGGATATGTTTCTGGCTTGTAGTATCTCTTTGTCTGTGGCTGTTTTGATCGTGACCCTGTCGTCGAAAGAGGCGCTCGAATTGTCGACGTTTCCTTCACTGCTTCTTTTCGTAACGTTGTTTCGCCTCTCCCTTAACGTTGCCTCGACGAGATTGATCCTTCTACATGGAAATGCCGGAAAAATCATTGAGACCTTTGGCGGTTTTGTTGCCGGTGGTAGTTTCGTGGTGGGCCTGGTCATTTTCCTGATCCTTGTCGTGATCCAGTTCATTGTTATTACCAAAGGCGCTGAGCGAATCAGCGAAGTGTCCGCCCGTTTTACCCTTGATGCGATGCCCGGCAAGCAAATGGCTATTGATGCGGACCTTAATGCCGGAACCATTACCGAAACGCAAGCCAATGAGCGCCGAGCGAAAATCGTAAAAGAAAGCGAGTTCTATGGCGCAATGGATGGTGCGAGCAAATTTATACGCGGTGATGCCAAGGCCGGGCTGATCATCACAGCGGTCAATATAATCGGCGGTATAGCTATGGGATATTCGCGCGGTATTCCAATTGCGGGCGCCGTTAGGACTTATTCCATTCTTTCCATCGGTGACGGACTTGTCAGCCAGATCCCGTCAGTCATCATTGCGGTCAGTTCGGGATTTTTGGTCACAAAAATATCTTCACGCTACAGTGTCGGCCAGGATCTATCCAGGCAGTTTCTCAAAACAAGTCAGCCGCTGATTATGGCAGGAGTCATAATCGCGTTGATGGCGTTGGTGCCGGGTATGCCCAAAATTCCCTTTCTTTTGCTGGGCGCCGGTTCGGCTCTGCTTGGACGAGCAGTGGCTCAATCCGAAAAGGGCCATAAGCAGAAACCCAGTGCCTCTCCCCAGGCAAAGGCCGAGAAACAGCCGGTCGAAGAGCTGCTGGACGTCGACCGGGTTTCCGTGCAGGTCGGCGTGCGATTAATCAGTATGGTGGATCCTCGTAAAGACAGCACTATATTTGATCGTATCGGGGCATTGCGGAGAAAGTTTGCCCGGCAGCTTGGAATCATTATTCCTCTGGTTCGGCTACGCGATAATATTAATCTCGAGCCGACCGCTTATGAGATTCGAATCGCAGAGTTGCCGGTAGCGAAGGGGCGATTGGAACCTGAGAAGTTTCTTGCTATGGATCCGGGTACCGTCCAAACCAAAGTTGATGGTATAGAAACCACCGAACCTGTTTACGGACTGCCGGCTTTGTGGATTACACAAGCCAATAAGGAAAAGGCCGAACTCAACGGATATACAGTGATCGATCCTGAGTCGGTCTTTATTACTCATTTATCCGAAATAATGCGAAAACACGCCGGCGATTTATTGACACGTGAAGATGTGCAGCTTCTGATTGACAGACTTCGTAATACTCAGCCGTCATTGGTCGGAGAAGTTATCGGAGCCGATCGGGACGTGTCTATCGGATTGCTTCAGCGTGTGCTTCAAAACCTCATAAAGGATGGGATACCGATTCGTGAATTAACCGCTATACTTGAATCGCTGGGAGAACACGCTTCAAAAACCAAGAACACCGCTGTTTTGACGGAGATGGTTCGTAAGCGCCTGGGCAGATCTATTACCGAGCAGTGTAAGAATGACGATGGCAAAATTATGGCCATAACGCTGGATCCCGCACTCGAGCATCAGATGACCTCGACCCTGCAGCAGGAGGCAGAGGGAATCAATCTGGCTTTACCGACCGAGATGGCCATGGATATAAGCAGAAAAACAGCGCAAGCATGGAAGGCGACGATGGATAAAGGTAACGATAAGGTGGTATTGCTCTGTGATGCGAGGTTACGCTCGCCGCTGGCGGTAATGTTGTCGCGAACAGTGCCGATGTTGCCGGTCGTGGCGTATGATGAAGTTGTGCTTGGAACCGAAGTAGAGCCGATAGAAATAATATCCATCCAGCAGACCGAATCGGTAGAGCCAAGTGGGCGGGAACTTGTCGGAGTTTCGAGGTGATGTGTTGTGCGCCAGATAAATGCAATATGATATATGCAACAGGAAATACGAGATAATTATGCCGCTACACGTTAGATCAATTGCAGTAAGCATTGCAGTGATATGTTTTTTCGTCTTGAGCTTAATTGGAGGCTTTTGTGGCCTTTCGCCGTTTATTTGCTGTAAGAGGGCGCTGATAGGGGCGGTGCTTGCGTATATAGCGGGAGGATGGGCTGTAAGGGCGATAAATGCTATTTTAGTCGATGCGATAATAGCAGACCAGATGAATCGGCAGGATGACTCTGGTTTTGGAGTTAATCCCAAGATGAGATTTAAGGAAAAGGGCAGTGTCGGTACAGACTAAAGACATCAGCGAGGACCGGTTTGCAGACAAGAGCCGAAAGCATCTAAATAATGTTGCCCTGCGCGCATACTCTGTCCAAAAAAAGTCTGTCCGGGGAAAAATCGAGGACGAACAGATAGCCGAACTTCTGCCCATGGTCCACAAGATAGCCAGGCGGGTCGTAATATATTTGAAGCCTCCGTTATCATTTGAAGATATGGTCTCGGCGGGAACCGTCGGGCTTGTTAGGGCCGCCCGCGATTTCGATCCTTCTCACCAGGCCGAATTCAAAACCTACGCTTATATCAGGATCAAAGGTGCTATTCTCGATGAACTGAGAGGCTGGTCCTTTATGCCTGATAACCTCAGAAAGCGGATTCGCATGGCCCAGCAGCTCAGCCGGAAGATCACCGAGCAGACAGGAACGGCTCCGGCTGATACCGAATTGGCTGAAAAACTTGGAATAACTGTTGAGGAGCTTTACGAAACGTTCGAAAACGCCCGGGCGCAGCATTTTATCTCGCTTGACGGCTTTGGCGAGGATTCACCTGTACTGAGTAATCTTTTGGCGTCATCACATACGATTGCTCCTGAAGAAAAGATCGAACGAGAAGAGCTTATAGAAAAGTTAACAGAGGCGATACGGCAATTGTCCGAAAGACAACGGCAGGTGATTCTGCTTTATTACCATCAACAACTGACAATGAAACAAATCGCGGAAATTTTAGAAATTACCGAGTCACGAGTCAGCCAACTGCACGCAAGTGCTTTGTTTAATTTGTCAGTTAAATTAAGGCAGTGGAAAGATGGCAGATTATGATTCCAATATGATAAAGCCGGTGGATGCTTTGAAGAATATCTCGGGCTTGACTCCGGTAAAACACCGTGAAGAAAGAAAACGCCGGCAGCAATTACACGATGAAAATAAGGAAAAAGACGAAACCATACAGGGCGAAGAAACTCTGCCGGAAGAGGGAACCGGCAACAAAAGTGATAGTAATTCGGACAGTATTGGGATTGATTACTGTGCTTGACTGTAATCGATAAATAAGAGTTAGGATAATAAATGATAAGACCGGCAGGGCGGATTTTAAAGAGTAATGATGTTAAACTCGAAGGCCAATTCCATCTCGGTGCGGCACAAGACGGATCGGATTCGCCGAAACGGCAAGTCGCAGCTTCATCTGCACCAAAGGTACGTATCCTGGAAAATCATCCGGAATACGCCGTAATAGAAGTAACCTGTTCCTGCGGGACAACAATGTCCGTAAAGTGTGAATATGCCGGCGCCGCGGCAAAGGCTCCGGATGATTCCCAAAAGTAAAAAGTTGCTGTAGTACATTATGACAATTGAATTTGTAGATAGATGCCGAAAGGGTGGCAGCCTCAAAGCCGAAGGCTTTGGGGATGGTAAATGCCAGAGAAACCATACCCAAGCTGCGCTTGAGGCTGCCACCCAATCGCAGGAAGACAACCTGCAAATTCATGCGTGACAGAATATTAGTGCTTCTAAATCGAATGAAATTAATATGGAGAAAAATACAATGCAAATCGAAAAGAAGATAACCGGTTTAGTGATTTTATTGGTTCTAATATTCCTGCTCCCGGGCTGCTCATCCAGTCAAAAACCGGCGGACCTCGCCGTCGAGCCTGTTCCTGTCGAAAGACAGCAGAATGATTCTATTGCCAAGAGGTTCCAGGAACCTGCCTCGGAAGGCCCAACCGTAGTCGAGTCGGCAATGAAATTATCGGGAGAATACGCCAGGCTCACCCGGGAGGCGGCCTTATTGCGGCGGCAAAACGAAGACTTTATCGCCAAAAACCGTCAGCTTAATGAGCAGGTCGTTTCTCTTGATGCCCAATTACAGCAGGCACAAAAAGAGTTGGCCGAAGCTAATAGCCTTCTGATTGAGATGCGTGTTGAATTGAACAATTGGAAAACCGACATCCTTGGCTTCCGTAATGAAATGCGTAATGCCGAAACAGCCCAGTTGGAAACGCTGCTTCGGATACTTAAAGTTCTCGGCGGACAGGTCACTTCAGAATCGGCCAGGGCTGAGAATACAGCAAGCGTAGGCTCAGCCGTTGCATCGCTGAATAAGCCTGACCGGCCTTAATAACAGAAAACGATTAATATTAGGTGAATCAAATGAACAGCCCGGCAACGGTATTATCGTATCTTTTGACTCGTAACTCATCGTTTATCGCCTGTTATTCAAGGCAAAGGTTGCGATCTGCAAGCCGCAATTCACGTAAATCATGGGGCACAATATTGCTGTTGTTGGCGGTCCTTTTATCCGGCTGCCGTACCCATAGTGCCTCTGCACCGGCGGCAAATCACTATTATCGAAATCCAAACAAGAAACTGACTACCATTGGAAGGGTTGTTATTGTTGAGCTGGATAACGATTCGAGTTATCCCCAGATTTCTAACGATGTTACCGGATCGCTTTTCCAGGCATTGCAGAAGAAGCAGGTTTTTGGCTTAACTTTAATCCATCAGCATGATCCTTCGTGGCGAAGTCTGCAACTTCAGCGGGACTCGACCTATACTCTTGAACAGTTATTAGCAATCCGTGAGATGTTAAAGTGTGATGGAGTACTGCTTGGAACTGTTACGGAATACAGGCCCTATCCTCATATGTCGGTTGGACTGCGCTTGAAGCTTCTGGACCTGAGAGATGGGCAGTTAGTATGGGCTCTTGAGCAGGTTTGGGATAGCGCCGATAAAACGACTGAAAAACGTATCAAGAGCTACTTTAAATCCGAGAAGCGATCGGGTTTTGCACCTTTGCATGAAAAATTGGCGGCTGTCAGTCCGCTTGAGTTTATCAAGTTCGTTAGTTATGAAGTGGCTGGGACGTTGTAGTTGAGGTTCCGGCTGAAAAGG
>DAOVMB010000039.1 GCA_030630905.1 Sedimentisphaerales bacterium | reverse complement strand
CATTCTTCCAGACATAGCCTTCGTACGTCGTCCTGCCGATACCTGCAGGATTACCGATATCCTGGGTGTACTCGAAGAGGCCCACGGGAGTTGTCGTCGTAAAGCTCGAGACATCGCCCGGGCGTACGGTTCCATCTTCCTCTACCTCATCGACCTGCCAGTAGTAAGTCGTGCCGTACTCGAGAGTTCCGGGATTAAAGTTGGATACCGCCACGTTGCCGACGAATGCCGGTGGAATCTCGGTGCCGAAGTACACATCATGAGAGAGAGCAAAGCTTCCAGCCGACCAGCTAAGATCGTCATCTATGCCTACTGGTACTGCGCCGTCAGCCGGCGAGAGATTGCCTGCGGTCAGATTAAAGCCTATCAACTCGATTTCGGCGATCTGCATACTATTCGCATTAGGAGCATCCCGGATTATCGGGAATATGACTTGGTAGTGCTCGTATGCGACATCATTAACAAACGCAATCTCCTCTTCGTTCATTGTGAAACGCGGCCATGCATCCGCCCCGGCGAAATCGAAGATAATACCGGAGGCAATCCACTCATACGGTCCATCAATGCTCTCATTAGAACCGGACAGTTCGTATGCAATCGGATCACGCGGTGGACAGTCATTCGCCGTGGTGAAAGTCAATCCGTTAACAAAACTCAAACCGGCTGTAACCTGGATACCGGTACCACATGTGCCCGGATCGGGATCGAAATCACCTTTGAAATGCAGAAACTTCGTGCCGCTGTTGTCATCGATAGCCAGTGCGGGGTGTTCGCCACCAGGCCAGTCTCCATCGTCCGGAACGCCCTTGGCGGCATCGCCGGGGCCGGTAACATCAGAGGGAATACTGACTTTTGGCGCAATATCCACGAACATGATCTTGGCGTTAGACGCTCCATCTGCCATCTGGATTGTCAAAAGACCATCGCTTACTACGACTGAAAATTCGTACTCGTCATAGTTACTTTCGCCATCCGGATCGAGCACAACGACACCTTCTACGTCCATATTGTTGATCTGGTCGGTGTGTGACGGATCGCCGCATACCATTAACAGATCATAGACGCCGTTGGGCAATTCGATTTCCCATATTCTGTGCTCTCCTTTTTCGAGATGGTTCGTCGTATCGTAACGCTCGTCCGGCGCATTGTCGTTGTTGCGATTACGAGCACCACCAGTGCTGTCCATGTTCCATCCGTAGCTGATACCGTAGCCACGGTCGGCGAAAACCTCGCCGCCGTCGGGTAGATACCCTTCCGGGACATCCCCACCTGTTTGCTGGAAATTGATCTTAACACCTTCGGAGATATCCAGTGGAGGGACAGGCTCCGGTTCAGGCTCCGGTTCAGGCGCCGGTTCAGGCGGAGTTACACTACCTATGGCACCGATAGAGTAGAAGTTCTTGCCCGAATCCATCGAACCAAAGATATAGGTTCCCGCGGGCAGTTCTGCCACGTACACACTCATCGGCATGTCTTTGCTGCCATCGGCTGCCTCGCGGATATAGACATCTATGCCGGAGTCGGTAAACGTCCCAGCCGGGAAAGAGGCCGCTGTCACATAATCCGCCGCATCCTGCGGTGATGCGATAGCGCCGCCGGCATCCCATTCGGCCGGGATACGGTCGTCTATAGTGATCCACACTATTGCATCCTCGCCGGTAGTCACCTCGTATGTTACATCGAGCGTGCCGCCATTCTTGTCGGAGTTGAACGTGCGGATATACTCGGTGCCGACATACTCTGCGGGAATTCCGGCCCATGGATAGGTGCGGTCGGAAAAGACCAAGTTGCCGTCTTTTAAACCGCCTTCTTCGGTAGCTAATGGCGCCGTGCTGCCGTCATACGGGCCGATCGGGTCTCGATCACCGTCAACGCCGTTCGAACGAACGACATTAGTGATTACGGACGCCGAGGCCACGCCGGAGACGGCAACAATTAGTGCCATTGCCAACATTAAAATAATTCTTCTTTTTATCATTTTATATTCTCCTAACTACTTTTCATCAAATTCTTTCAACACCTCTTACGAATCAAAAACAAGCCACCAAGACCCAACAGAGCAACAGTCGCAGGTTCAGGAATCATCTCGGCAATGGTTTGCTCCATCAAAGCCTTATAATCATCAGTGATGAAG
Organism: Sedimentisphaerales bacterium; assembly: GCA_030630905.1. Classification (GTDB taxonomy): domain Bacteria; phylum Planctomycetota; class Phycisphaerae; order Sedimentisphaerales; family Anaerobacaceae; genus JAFGPJ01. The sequence continues at coordinate 9,275 of DAOVMB010000039.1, read as the reverse complement.
TCGCCCCAGTTTGCGCGTCTGTTCCGCGAATCGCCCTGTCCGTAATTTAAATCTGTGTCATATCCCCAGCTACCCAGGAAGCCGCGTCGATCACCGGCAATACCATATTTATCCGTAGTGTTATTGACAGCATCAAAGTCAACATCTGCCGGGATATCAATCAGTATTGGCCGATTGTCAAACGTCGCGACAATAATACTCCCGGCGACAACTTCCTCCGTTGAATCGGGCAAGTATACGCCTTTGGGGGCCTGGCCGGGAGTCGGTGCTTCGGACCAGTCGAAAAGTCCGCCGGAAGCAGGAATGAATGGGTGGAGTCCCACGACGTCGACACCGGTTATCTCCAGGTCTGCGTCGTCGGATCCGCCGGATGTCCAACCCCACCTTGTGCTGCTGGTTTCGCCGCGGGTCAGATACCCGCTGCAAAGCAGCAAGGGGTTCTCCAGTTCATTCCAACTCTTACGGTCGTTGTCATAGCTGCCGCTGTCTGTTCTGCGACTGACAAGAACCATACCGGCACTTTCCAGTGCCGCTACTTTCGTCGGATCGTCGAAGGGATTCTCACCCTCTCGATACGCCTGGCCCATTCCGCCTGTGTCTATAGTGTAGCCGAGGCTCTGAAGCCACGAGACCAGTGCATCATCCTCATGGTCCCCATCAGGGACGTCAGGAGGATTGCAATCACTGATCATTATGATGTCGTAGCCGGCATAGACCAAGCTCGTTAGGCAAAACACAAGTACAAAAACAAATGTGATTAATCTTTTCATCATTAATTTGTTAATCTACTCTTAAGGCACCTGCAAAGACGCATGCAATAAAAACAACGTCTTACAATACTCCACACTCCACGAGAACGTTACGGTCTTGGCTTCTGAAAACAAGCTCAATCGGGATCTATGCCGAATTGACCGGCATAGACCCCCCGAACTTCTTCAGATTCATTTAGCTCAACTATAATCAAGCCGAGCCGTTGCTATGGGCTTATTAAAGAGCAGGAGCAAAGACAGCAGAACCGCCATTCGCCACATCGTTCAATAGAATGCGGGTGCCGTCCGACAGAATCTCGTGCAGCTCGATCGATGCTCCGCCGCCACCTTCCAACGTGCGTGCTCTCAGGTCATAACAGCCGTCAGCTTCGACCTGATAGTAGAAGTCCTCGTTCGAGGCACCTTTCCACTCACCGGTCCTGACTATTTCGACGCCGCCGATCTCGAGAATCGTGCCGTCGTCACTATTGGCGCCGATCATGTGCAGGCCTGCGGTCAGTTGGATATAGCCGAGAATCTCGGTCGCAAAGTTGTCATCGTCATCACCGGCTGCCGGGTCTTGTGCCGGAACCTCGTCCGGGTCAATGCCCGGGTACGCCGCATCCGGATAGCCATTGTCTACGCTGAAGGCGCCATTTTCGGTATCACGCAGGTTGACGAACTCGTCAATGCGAGTCCCTTCGCTGCCTGGCTGAGCAGGAAGTCCCATGTACATACCGGTGTCGAGCAGCTCGTTCATGGCATCATAACCCCAACCATCCGACACGAGCGGCTTGAGCGAACGGATCTTGAATCCAGGAACATCCGACGGGCAAGCTCCAAGGTCTGCCGCTGCCGGGACGGTCGGGAGAACAAGCTCACCAACCAAACTGGGATTCGCCTCGTAGACAACATTCCAAACCCGTGCCTGTACTACGTGGCTGTTGTCGTGTGAGGTAACAGCCACACCGGCCAGAATCTCATCGGGCAGGTTGTCGGCGATCATGAGGTTCCTCGATTCCCAACCGTCACCGAAGTCTGCGAGACCTTCAATAATGGTCAAGCCTTCGAAAGTGACCCTCTGGATAGCCAGGGCCTGTACTCCGTCTTTCCAAAGGTCGCCGTATTCACTACTACCACTGCCTGTTGCGGAGCGGCCCTGCATTCCGGCGTAGTCGTTCAATCCACGTCTAGCCATTACGTAATGCATAGCTGCGCCGCCGTTCGCCGGGTCTCTGAACATCATACCTATCTTGGCCCATTCGTTGGTGGAACAGATCCACCCGATATTGGCCGAGAGGCATATATCGCCACTGACCGTGTTGTAGGCAAAGTGGAACTGGTCCGAATTGCCCCAGATGTCACCGCCGCCGGCTGTGATGAGGTACTGTTCGCTCAGTACGTCACCATTCCAGACATAGCCCTCGTACAAAGTGCTTCCGACACCTGCGGTATCGATGTCCATCGCGTTCTCAAAGATACCAACGGGATCTGCGGAACTCGATACTCCAGTGACTAGTGAAATGAGGAGTGTTAATAGAAACAATCTCTTACACATAATGATTCTCCTTCCTTCTTAATTAAGAAGCGTAAATATTTGCTTTGGCTACGAGCCAAAACATTTACAGAGTTTGCGACAGGCATAAACCTTCTACGCATGTTCCGTGCCTGTCTCAAACGACTTTCAAACAAGCTACAAAGAATCTTCACCAAACCCTGTGCTTGTCAGTAAAGAACAAAGAACTCTGTTATAGGACCTAGCTATTCTTCCTCTTCCACTATGGAAGCCGTGTTTGAGTTGTAAGTTGACTTGCAAACACACGTAAGTAAAATCACAAACCTCACTCCAACTCACGTCCCTCCACCTAATACACATTAGGTGGTTGCCCAGGAACTATGGATACTTTTACACGCCAGTAAGCCAAAATCCACAAGAGCTACCTGACTTCACTTAACTATTTGTACCAAACTATCCATATATCCGTCAAGAAAAATGTCGGAAAATATGCCAAATTTCGATTAAATTTTGCAAAAATACACAAATTCAGCAATTACAGGCTCTTAAAATAGCTAAAGAGAGAATATTTTGTCCGGAACTCAATTTTTTTTGCCTTCACAATGCGACTTTTTAGCTTAATTAAGATACTGATATCTTATGGTTGCCCGGATTTATCCGGTTCTTCGCCGCTATCGTCAGCAGCTTGGCTATTGTTGTCAGCGTTTTCCTGAGCCTGCTCGGGTTGAGCCTGCTCAGACTCTTCCGTTGTTTTAGGTTCTGATTGCGAAGAATCCTCCGTCGCTTCTTCCTGTGGTTCATCTGCGGCTACGGCCTCAGGCTGTTGGTCCTGCCGGTCGTCCGGCTGGCCCGGCTCAATATCAACGGTTTTGCTTTCGTCAGGAGTCTCTTTCTGTTTTCTAAGCTGGGCAACATCTGCATCGGACAGCACCTTCTCAGGACCAGATGGCGCTCGTTGCCGGCCCGTGTCGGCTTCCTGCTCCTCCTCAGCAGCCCACTTAACCCTACGCAAGCTCAAACCGATTTTACGGGCATCAGTATCAACCTTTAGAATCTTTACTTCAACTTCTTCGGCCACCTTAACAATATCCTGAGGCTTATCAATCTTGTGGTCCGCGAGTTCGGAAATATGCAAGAGCCCCTCTAATTCCTCTTCGAGTTCAACGAATGCACCGAAATTAGTAAGCTTTGCCACTTTGCCTTTGATAATATGTCCCGGAATGTATTTATCGGGGATGGCACGTATCCAGGGATCCTCGGTCATCTGTTTGATGCCCATGGAAATCCGCCGCTTTTCTTTATTAACTTCCAGAACAATACATTTTATTTCCTGACCCTTGTGCAGGGCCTCGCCGGGATGGCTGTGTTTTCTCGTCCAGCTTAAATCCGAAATGTGTATCATACCATCGATGCCCGGCTCCACCTCCACGAAGGCGCCGAAATTGGTCAAACTGCGTACTTTAGCGTCAACAATCGCTCCGACCGGATATTTCTGAGAAGCTATCGCCCATGGATTGGTTTGAGTCTGCTTTAGCCCCAGCGAGATTTCCTGCTTTTCCTTGTTGACGCTCAGCACGATGACCTCTATTTCGTCTCCGAGATTGACCAGCTCGCCCGGGTGCGCAAGGCGCTTGGTCCAGCTCATCTCGCTGATATGAACCAGCCCCTCGATACCATCTTCGAGCCGTACGAAAACACCGTAGCTCATCACATTGACGACTTTGCCTTTTACCTTTGCCTCGATAGGATAACGATGTTCGACATCCTGCCAGGGGCTGGATGTCTTCTGCTTAAAGCCCAGCGAAATCTTCTCGTGCTCTTTATCGACACCGACAACAATGCATTCGATCTCCTGATCGAGCTCGACAACTTCAGATGGATGCGATATTCTGCCCCAGCTTAAATCGGAAATGTGCAGCAGGCCGTCCAGGCCTCCCAAATCCACGAATACGCCGAAGTCGGCGATGTTTTTCACAACACCCTTTCTCAATTGTCCGACCTCGATTTCCGACAGGATTTTTTCCTTGCTGCTCCGGCGTTCCTCTTCTATGAGTTTGCGCCTGGATATGACAATGTTTCTGCCTTCCATGTCTATCTTGAGAATCGTGCAATCCACTTCTTTGCCGATGAACCTGCTGATATCGCCCGGCTTTCTGATATCCACCTGAGAAGCCGGCAAGAACACAGGCACTCCGATATCGACCAGCAGGCCTCCCTTAATTCGCCTTATGACCTTGCCTTTAACAACATCACCCTCAGTTTTCGTATCGAGAATTGTTTTCCAACCTCTCATGAGGTCGGCTTTGCGTTTGTTCAATAAAATAAGGCCGCTTTCAGAGTCCGTGTCTTCAAGCAGAACTTCGATCTCTTTGCCCGGCTCTATCTCGTCGGAACTGTCAAATTCACCCGCATCGACAATCCCTTCGCTTTTCAGGCCTACTTCCACAATAACGTCATTTCCTATTCGCGATACAATTGTGCCTTTAAGAAGAGTGCCGGGCAGTCGCAAATCCACCTTAGTCTGCAGAGCTTGTTCCAGGAATTCATTTTCCTGCTCTCCGAACATCTCGCTAACCTGCTGTTCGAGCTTCTCTTGTGTTAAACCTAATTTGTTAACTATATTTCTATCTACCATTAAACTAAATCCTTCTGTGGAGCTTGTATTTCCGACTTATCGGCGCCCCACATTTACGCCGACAAGCTTATGTGCAACGCTGCACAAATACTATTTTCGGTTAATGATTTTAAAAAAGCCATTTGCCCACACAGCAAATGCAAATTACATCACGGCAACATTTTACCAATCCGATACTTTTAACAGATAGTAATAGTTTTTTCAAGAATCTCTTTGTTATTTTATGAAAAACTCTACCTCACTCGCTGCCTCGCCCAGAAACTTTCAGATTCTTCACAAACTCGTTTATGATCCAGTCGGGCGTTGAAGCGCCCGCTGTAACGCCGGCCGATTTCTTGCCGGAAAGCACACTTTCGTCAAGCTCATTCCAGTTTTGGAGGTGATATGTTTCTTTATTTACTTTTTTACACAACTCCGCCAGCCTGCGCGTGTTGGCGCTTTCCAGGCCACCGAGAACAAACATTATGTCCACCTGCCTGCACAACTGTACTGCTGATTCCTGTCTCCTTATTGACTCTCTGCATAAAGTATTGATCACTTTCAACTCGCTGAAGCTGCCGCTCGCCATAGCGCACAGCATCCTGCCGAAGTGGTCAGGATTTTGCGTCGTCTGACAAACAACACCCAGCTTGGCATGTTGGGGCAGCTTATGCAGGTCCGACTCGTCGGCAATGACGACAACATCCTCGGCACAGCCCACAACCGCCTGAACCTCGGGATGATTCTCCTCGCCGATAATTACAACTTTATAACCATCCCTTTCAAGCTCGCCGGCTATATGCTGCACCCTCTTAACCAATATGCACGTGGCATCGACAATTCTGAGTCCTTTGTCTTTGAGCTTCGCTATCTGCTTGGGAGCGGCTCCATGAGAACGGATAAGAACCGTCCCCGATGGAATATCCTGTACCTTACTTACGGTTTTCAGGCCGCTTTTTGCCAGCCGGTCCACAACATCTTTATTATGAATGATTGGGCCGAGACTATAGACGTCATTTTCTTCTGCAAGAATTTTTTCGGCTACACTGATAGCGTTTCTAACGCCGTGACAAAATCCACACTTTTCTGCTACTGAGACTTTCATAAAATCTTATTCAAATATCAAACATGGGTAAAGTTATTTAAGGGTAAAATTCTATACTAAAGTTCCAATACAATCCACCAAAACTTTCTTGTCTAAGAACAAGCTGTCAAAAAGCTGTTGATATTTTGTAAAAATTATTCTTGACGGCTATACACGAATCGGTTTAATTTATAGGTGAGGGTCGAGAAAATAAAGTTTGTTAGGTTGTAAAAGCCTATTATTGAATGGCTTGTGTATTTTATGGATGGTAAAAATACCTTAATCATCTTGGAAAGGATTAAATGATGCGAACTGTCAAACTTTCAGTTATTTTTAGTTTATGTGCCTGTGTTTTACTTGTTAATGGCTGCAACTCGGAGTTGCAGGACCTGCGAATCCAAAACAATACACAGCAAAAGCTCATAGACCAACTCCAGGCCGAACTGGCGGCTAATACGTTGCGACTTGAGCAGATGAAGAAACAACTCGCCGCTGCTCAGCAAACCGACAGTATCGAAGTCGAGTCGCTGCAGCAGCAAATTGCCGCCCTCGAGGAAGACCTTGCCAAAAAGAAAGAGCTGATCGCTTCGATGCAGCAGAGACTGCTGTTAGGTGGTGCGGCACTACCTGTGGAACTCAGCACTTTGCTGGAAGACTTTGCCAAGCAGCACGATATGGTCACTTATGATTCGAGCCGGGGCATAGTAAAATTCAAGAGCGACCTGCTTTTCGACAAGGGTAGCGACAATGTGGCGGCATCGGCAATTGAGGCGGTAAAATCGCTTACTGCAATTCTCAACTCCGAACAAGGCGGGAAATTCGATATAATAATTGCCGGACACACCGATGACATTCCTATTCAAAAGCCTGAGACTCGCGCAAAGCATCCTACCAACTGGCACTTATCGTCACATAGAGCAATAGCCGTGCTGAAAGTAATGGAAAGTAACAATGTCGACTCGAAGCGTCTGAGCGCACGAGGTTTTAGCGAATACAGGCCTATTGCAGACAATAAGCCCGGAAAAAAGGGCAATCCGCAAAACAGACGGGTGGAAATTTATATTGTAGCTCAGGGAGTATAATATTGAATTTGCGATTGCCACTTGCTAATTGCTGATTTAAAATCGTAAATCGCAAATTAAAAATCGAAAACTTCTTTTGAATGACAGAACGCACTTTAATTATTATCAAGCCGGATGCTATACAGCGGCATTTAGCCGGCCAGATAATTTCACGGCTTGAAAGAAAAGGCCTTAAGCTCATCGCGGCAAAACTCATGCAAATCCCTGTGGATCTTGCCCGTCGGCACTATGCCGCTCATCAGGATCAGCCGTTTTTTGCCCCGGCAGTAAAGTTCATGAGTTCGGCGCCGTCGCTTTTAATGATATGGGAAGCAGAAGGCTGCGTAGATATGGTTCGCAAGATGATCGGCAGCACCTTTGGCTATGAAGCCCAGCCGAGTACTATTCGCGGAGACTTCGGCTGCTCCCAAAGATATAACCTCATTCACGGATCGGACAGCCCGGAATCGGCTCGAAACGAAATCAAACTGTTCTTCGAACCCGGTGAAATAGTCGATTACGAACTGTCGGATGCTCCGTGGCTCTACAGTAAAAAAATTAGTCCGAAAAAGTAAGGCTTTGTCGATTTTACTGATAGAAGATTCCAGCCAGAGTTTCGGGAGCCTGACAAAAGCAATCCACACAATTGCTAAAAAGCTATATGAAATAAGGAAACAACGCTTTTTACTTGAATTAATCTTGTTTTTATAGTAGAATAAGTTTTTATGAATTTATACTCTACTGGAGGATGGATATTAGGATGAAAAAACTGGTTTTTACCCTCATAGTATGCTTGTTGCCGGTTTTCACGTCTCAGGCGACAATAATCACTGTCGATGATAATGGACCTGCGGACTTCGATAATATCCAGGATGCAATCAACTCTTCCGGACTCGGTGATACGATTGTTGTCAAGCCCGGCACTTACAACCGGAGGTTTTTTTTCAACAACAAACCTGTTACGCTTACGAGTGAAAATCCCAATGATCCGGGCGTTGTCCAATCAACGATTCTTGCTGTCGATTCGGGTTACAGCGTGAGTTTTGATTTCGGAGAGGGTCATCATTCGGTTCTTACAGGCTTTACAATTACCGGCCGGGGCATCCACTGTTACGGTACTTCGCCGACAATCTCAAAGAACATTATCAGAGATTGTATCGGTCACGGCATTCACGGAGAAGACAACGCTGCACCTGTGATCTCGGCCAATACGATAAGCTCCAACGTCGGCTATGGGATATACTATTGTGACGGGCCGATAGAAAACAATACTATATCCGAAAACAAAGGCGGTATAGCTTATTGTAACGGGCCAGTAACAGGCAACATTATTACAAATAACTTCGACAAGAGTTCGGCCGACAGCGGCGGCGCTCTGTTTTTCTGCAAGGGTCCGATTACAGGCAACATACTTGCCGAAAATTATGCAATGAACAAAGGTGGTGCATGCTACGAATGTTCAGGTAACATCACGGGCAACAGGATCATTGGAAATACGAGCCGGATTGCGGGCGGTGCGCTGAGTAATTGCCGCGGCAGAATCAACAATAACATTATTGCCGGCAACAGGTCCACCAACGGCGGCGGCTTATTCAGTTGTTACCAAATATACAACAATACCATTGTGGCCAACATCGCCGAAGAGAACGGCGGAGCTGTGAGCCGATGTCCGGGCAATATCAGCAACAATATAATCGCATTTAACAGTGCAGGCTTCGTCGGCGGGATTTATGGAGCAGGAACGAGTTCTTACAATGCGTTCTGGTCGAATGAAGGTGGAAACTTCGGCGGCGGCGTAACGAGAGGTCCCGGCGATATCATTGCCGAACCGCTTTTTGTCAGTAACGGTTACTGGGACAACAACGAAACGCCCGATGATAGTGACGACTTCTGGGTCGATGGAGACTATCACGTCACATCTCAAGCCGGCAGATGGAGCCCCGTTGACCAGAGCTGGGTTAACGACAGTCTCACCAGCCCTTGTGTTGATGCCGGCGATCCTAATGAATCTAATTCGGACTGGACGGGGGAATTGTGGCCGCACGGCAGGCGCATCAATATCGGTGCTTACGGCGGAACGATCCAGGCAAGTATGTCACTGTCTGATGCCGGTAATATTGCCGAGCTGAATCCCGATGTGAACGATGCCAACGACTGGGTGGATTATAATGATATGCTGCTGTTGGCGGACAAGTGGATATCCACTGAAGTCCCGTTAGCCGAAGATCTGGACAGGAATGGTGTGGTGGAT
>DAOVMB010000257.1 GCA_030630905.1 Sedimentisphaerales bacterium | reverse complement strand
TGCGATATTATCGCTGATAAAGTCAACGTCCGAGAAAACTATCACCGCGCAATCTTCGGCGGCTTCTTTCAAGCCTGCGACCTGCATGGTTGTTGTCACGGTCTCATTTGGATCGTTCGGATCAGGAGACTCACTTTCAACCTCGATGCCATTGGGAAAACTGCTCTTGAGACGGCCCGTAACCAAATAACCCATTGTCTCCGGCTCGGTCCCGTCGGCGAACTTCCGCATTAAGCTCGGGCCATCCAGGATCATCAACTCGTACGGGCTGCTGATCGTAAATGTGCTGCCCCTGTTCGACGTTGTGATAAGCGGCGTTCGCTTAATATTAAGTTCGCCTTCCTTCGCCTCATTCGAATCCGCTACTTCCTTCAGCACACCGGAGAATAATATTCTGACCTGGTTAAGCTCGGCCGTGATAACATTATCTTCAGCGAAACACTTTCCTTCCGGCGTCAAATTCAGATAACCGATGATTCTTTCCGGCCTCTGGTTGGCGCGAATGGCGGCTAAAGACGCCAGGTTCCTGTCCCCGGCAAATGTTTTGTCCGGCATTTCAAGACCCCATGTCCGTGTCAGCGCGTTCAATTCTGAACTGCTATCATGCTGCATCTGCATTTGCATCTGCATCTGCGGGGGTCTGTCCGAAAAGCAATGAGGATCGACACAGACAATCGTCCTGCCGCCTTCGAGTACAAACTGGTCAATAGCAAACAATGTCTTCTCCGGCAGATTCTTGGGGTGAATCACCAGCAAAATATCGACATCATTGATATCGTTTACATCCGCAGCGACCGTCTCGACTTCATACTGCTTGCGCAACTGTTCGACAATCGTCCAGGCCGGTTTCGGCTGCTGGCCCTGCCGCATCATCATCTGGGCCATATAGCCCGTAACATCGTCACCCATTACCGGCAGGGAACTCATTACGCCGATCTTCTTTTTCTGCCGGGTCACTACCGTATCGATCAGGTAGCTTATATCATATTCGAGGAAATTCTGCCGGTCCGGCGAGAAAAACGGGATCACTTTTTCCACTCCAAATTGCGTCTGCACCACCAGGCCGAAGAAAAAACTCTCCTCTTGGGTAATTGGGAATCGCCGCAGGCCGTACTTCAAAGCCTGCTCCTCATCATCGGTGAACGGCCTCGGGTCTACCACCTCCAATTCGACCATCCCGTTTGACACTGCAACATATTCTTCCAGCAATGCCCTGACAAACTCGTAATAATTATTGAAGAACCGAATCTGGTCCGGTCCTTTCAGGGCGGCGGTCTTCGCATAGTAGAGCCTGGCTCGAATCGGCTGGTTCAGTTTGGCCAAAATCGCTTTTGTCCCATCCGACAACGTATAGAGTTTCTTCTCCGTAATGTCCAGCTTCAACGGCTTTCCAATACTCTGGCAAATACTGATGGCCGAGAATACAATCACCAGGACAAAACCCGCTCCCAAAATTGCTCGTATCGTTCGGTTCATTATTTGGCCTTCCTTTCATCCAAAACAATACTACTGGCGGCAATCCACCCAACGATCAATAATACAAAATAAGAAAGGTCTCCAAACTTCAGCACACCCCTCTGGATCGACTCGAAGTGTTTCTGAAAGCTCATGCTCTCGATCGCTGTGACCATCCCGGCGGGTAAAAAAGTCGAGAAGTAATTCAGCGTCGACGGCATCCCTGCGAAAACAAGCACCGCACAGGCAACCACCGAGAGAACAAAACTGATGACCTGGTTCTTGCTGACCGCCGAGAAGAAACAGCCAATCGCAAGAAATCCGCCTGCCATCAACAGGCTGCCGAGATACCCGGTGATAATCAAGCCTACATCGGGGTCGCCGAGGTACGCAACCGTAATCACCATGGGAAAAGTCAATGCCAAAGCAATGCCTAAAAACAGCCACGCCGCCAGGAACTTGCCTAAAACCGCCTGCGTAATCGTTATCGGCAGAGTAAACAGCAGCTCAATCGAACCGACCTTTCGTTCTTCTGCCCACATACGCATCGCCGTCGAAGGCACCATGAAAACAAACAACAGCGGCAGATTCTTAAAAAACGCGCTCATGTCCGCCTGCCGCATTTCATAAAAGCCCTGTTTGAACGTCAGGTACCCTGAGAAAAACAGGAAGATGACAAGAAACACGTACGCAAGAGGCGTCGTAAAATAACTTTTCAGCTCTCTTTTGAACACGGCCTTAAAACTATTCATATTGTTACTCCTATGCGAAAGTGCAGCAGCACGATTTGCAATTATACTAACGATGCACTTTCCGACTTGGTAATCTTGCGAAACACGCCATCAAGGCTGCACTGGTATTTCTCCTTCAACTTCTCAGGTGTCGAATCGACCAGTATTCGGCCTTTGGCAATGATAATCGTCCTCGAACAGACGGCTTCCACTTCTTCGAGAATGTGAGTCGAGATAATAATACACTTGTTCTTTGCCATCTTCTGTATCAGCTTTCTGACCTCATGTTTTTGATTGGGATCCAGCCCGTCGGTCGGCTCATCAAGAATGAGCACATCCGGATCGTGCATTAACGCCTGGGCCAGACCTACACGCCTTTTGTATCCCTTCGACAATGTCTCGATACTCTGATGGTAAACCGACTCAATCGAACACATCGGAACAATCCGGTCGAGCGTCTGCTTGCGGCTGCTGCCCCTGATTTCTCTGACGTCACAAATGAAGTTCAGGAAGGCCCCTACCGTCATTTCGTTATATGCCGGCACGTTTTCCGCCAAGTATCCGAGCGACCTTCTAACATCGATGGGATTCTGCAATACATCGTGCCCGCAAATGCTCGCCGTCCCGCTGTCGGGTTTCAGAAAGCACGCCAGAATGCGCATCGCGGTCGTCTTGCCGGCCCCGTTCGGCCCGAGAAGACCCAGGACTTCTCCTTCTTCAACATCGAACGATATGCCGTCAACAGCAACGACCGGCCCGAAACTACGCCGAAGTTCTTTAACCTCTATCATGTCCATCTCCAGATAACACGTACCAATTTTTGCCCCGCCATCTCCCCTTCGCTTACGGGAATGTATAAATTTACTCGATAATTCTTGACAGTCAAGGCTTATCTCCAGATTATTTTACACAGAGTCATTAACAGTTGTAATGATTTATCGCTGATGAGCAAGGTAGGAAAAGTAAACTTAGTCGATTATAGGACCAGTGCAATCAGGGCGATTGACCTGGCCGGCTAACATAAGAACATCGGGCTAATCCTGGCCGGCTATCGATCCTCTAACTCCAGCCAGATACCACGAAAGGTCTTCCTGCCGGGATTCGCCAGATATTTATTCAGGCACGTGCCGTCTTTACGGTATTCGCCTTCCAAACACTCCCACTCGCCCGCAACCTTAACGAGAAGACTTCCATCGTCACTGAGCATCAACAGCCGCCCGGTTTTCTCGAAAGGTATCAACGCCTCTGGACTGAATTTGCTCTTTCCCAGGCTCAGCTCGCGCACCAGCGCCGGCGGAGACTCCGGCTTTCCCGACCAGCGATACAGCGCGAATCCCTCATCCTCATCAGGGCCGCCGGCAATTACAAAACAGGCCTTGTGGAAACGGTAATACTCCATGCTTCTTATCCCAAGACCTTTCAAATCCCACAAAATCGGCTCGCCGAAAACCGGCGCCTCGCCCTTATCGATGACCCGGTCCGGATTAAGCAAAGGTATAACAATCGCTTTTGCACGACCACCTGGCTTGTCTTTGGGGCGTGGATTTCTAAAGCCGATATAGAGTGTCCCGCCGTCGGCCGATGCACAAAGCCCCTCGATATTAAGCCCCTCCTTTTTCGGCGCGAGTTTCTCCCTGTCCTTTTTCTTCAGCTCCTCGCCAAATCGAGTTGCTTTATCCAACCCGATACGGCGGGCGGCATTAGTTTTCAAAAGCTCATGAGCCATGGTTTTGTACGGCTTACCTGCCGGACGCAGTTTTACGCTTCGGTTCTCAACGAACACATCTGTAGCGAAAAATCGGTACCGGTTGGGTCGTAGCTTGCCGTCTTTATTTCTGCCGTGAGATGTAATCCAGTAGATGCGCCGCCCAACTATCGTCGCGGCCTCGATGTCCGCCTCCGGATGGTCCGGCTCAATATCAAGGAACGAAGTTATATCGAAGGAGCCGACAGGCTGCCCGGCTTTGCCGGTTTTGTAAATCCGCAATATATTGTTCTCATCATCAGCAACGACGAACATATTTTCGCCAACCGCCACGGCAGCAGATGCATCGGAAGCCCCGCGAAAAACGAGAACTTCTCGCGCCGGCCCATCACAAACGGCAGGACTTACTATAACAAACATCCAAATTACGATCACAATTTTGCTTAGGACTTTCATCTTAAAGGGGGGGCCTATACCGAATCAAGTCGGTATAGGCCCCGAAGTATTACAAATCCGTAGCTTCAACTGCTATATATAATCCAGCTTACGGTTCTGGCTCAGGTTCCGGAGCCGGCTGAGTCAGCCGAACATCATCAAAGTACATCTTACCCGAACCGCCGGGGATTGTCGTGTTGCCCTGGGTTCCCAGGCCAATTGCGATCCTGTCAACGTTGGTCAGGACTATGCCCTGATCGGCAAGAGCCTGAAGCGGGATGACCCACTCGGTCCATGTGTCGATGTTCGCCGCGGCCGGATCATCGTGTACCACTACCGCAGGTGTGCCTGCACTGTTGGAAACCGCTACATAAAGCGGCTCGGCAGCGTTGCTTTCGATACCGATATCCTGGTG
>DAOVMB010000125.1 GCA_030630905.1 Sedimentisphaerales bacterium | reverse complement strand
TATATTGTCTCGCGTAGCTGAGCCCGAGCTGCAATACGGAACGGATGAGGATACGTTCGGCCCCGACCCGCTTGCCCGTCGTTATGATTTCAGTAAAAACCCGCTGGACTATGCCAATAACCAGATGCGCATCGCCCGGCATAATCGGCAGAGGATAATCGAAAAGCTCGTCAAAGAAGGCGACAGTTGGTCCAAGACTCGCAAAGCTTACGAAATGACACTTAGCATGCAAATGCGATCGGTTAGCATGATGGCCAACTGGCTGGGTGGCGCCTTTGTTTATCGAGATAAAAAGGGTGACAAGAACGGTCGCCTGCCCATAGAAGTGGTGCCGGCCAAGAAGCAGCGAGATGCGCTCGACTTTGTGATCGAAAATACGTTCAAAGATGAGGCTTTTGGTCTGACACAGGATCTTTTACAGCGGATGACCCTGGATAAGTGGTGGGATGACATATCGTCCGTTATGAGCGATCAGACATGGCCGATTCATGACAGGATCATGGGTATTCAGTCGAATGTACTGGCGATGATGATGTACCCGACTACCCTTCGCCGGATTTATGACAATGAGTTTTTGATTCCGGCCGATGAAGATGCGCTGACTCTGCCGGAATTGCTGGATACGATCAGCGAAGCGATATGGAGCGAGCTGGACCAACAGCCCGCTAAGAAATACACGGCGCGCGAGCCGATGATCTCCAGTCTGCGGCGAAATCTGCAACGTGAGCATTTGGAGCTTCTGATTGACTTGAGCAGGTCGGATTACATGAGTACGGCAGCATACAAACCTATCGCCAATCTGGTCACGGAAAAACTCCGCCGGATCAAAGAAAACAAAATCGATCCCGTTTTAGAGGCGTCTGATGAGAAACTTGATCCGTACACCAGGGCACATTTGAAAGACGCCGGCATACAAATTAAGAAGGCTCTGGAAGCCCATTATGTTTATAAACAACTATGATTGATAAAGACTTCAAGCACGTTGCTTATGAATGGAACGGAAAGGGAGTAAATATGAAATCAACGAAAGCAACAGTCTTTACTGTATTACTGGCGGCCATCCTGTTGTTTAACACAGCTTCTGCTCAACAATTAAAAGTTCCTGAAGTATCCAGAGATAAGGTTATATGCTTTGCCTTATACACAGTTCAAAACAATATTTTGAAGCTGACCGCCCAGTTGTATCCGCTGAAGCCGGGCGATGACAGGAATGTCCGGCTCGAAATCAGGCGGCAGGGAAAATGGAAGCAAATCGCCCAAACGCATGTTATCGAGAAAGGCTGGACGGCGCCTTTCCGGGTTGAACGCTGGGATAGTACGAAAGATGTTGAATATCGTGTGTTGCACGGAAAGAACGCTTCCTATACCGGAACCATCCGCAAAGATCCGGCCGACAAAGATGTTATCGTAGTCGCTGCGTTCACGGGCAACTCGATCAATCGCAGTCACGGCGGCGACATACCTAAAAGCGATATTGTTGAGAACATCAAGAAGTTGAAGCCCGACCTGCTATTTTTCTCCGGGGACCAGGTCTATGACCATTTCAAGCATTATGCCGCCTGGCTCAAGTTCGGCAGAGACTTCGGCGAGATCATTCGCAGTATTCCAACGGTTACAATACCCGATGACCACGATGTCGGCCAGTCAAACCTCTGGGGTCATGGCGGTCGCCTCTCACATTTCCGAACCGGCCATGATGGAGGCTACGCCGCTCCCCTCGAATATGTCAAGGAGGTCGAACGAGCCCAGACCAGCCATCTGCCCGATCCGTTCGATCCCACTCCTATCGAGCGTGGAATCGGCGTCTATTACACTTCCCTGACAATCGGCGGGATCAGCTTTGCGATCATCGAAGACCGCAAGTTCAAAACGGGCCCCTCGGGCCTTCTCCCCGACAGAGGGTGGCGACCTGATCGGCCTGACCATATCTCGAAGCCCGGCTATGATCCGAAAGCCCTGGATGTCTCCGAGGCAAAGTTGCTCGGTGAACGCCAGCTCAAATTCCTCAGACACTGGGCCGCCGACTGGCGGGATTGCGATATGAAAGCCGTGCTCTCTCAAACCATCTTCTGTGGCGGCGCGCATATTCACGGCGGCAGGAACAACCGCCTGCTTGTTGATCTGGATTCCAACGGCTGGCCGCAGACCGGACGAAACAACGCCCTGATGGAAATGCGCAAAGCCTTTGCACTGATGATTGCCGGAGATCAGCACCTCGCGACTATCATTCACCACGGCGTCAATGATTGGAACGACGCCGGGTACTCTATGTGCGTACCGTCGATTGCCAATCTATATTTGCGATGGTGGGCGCCTCTGGAGCCGGGCAAAAATCGCGAGCCGGGAGCGCCCGAGTACACTGGTGAATTTCTCGATGGCCTCGGTAACAAGCTCACTATGCTGGCGGTTGCCAATCCGAGTCCGGAGCGTAACGGCGGACATAAGCTCACGACGCGGGCAGCCGGTTTCGGAGTAGTTAAATTCAATAAGAAGACCAGAGAAATCACAATGGAATGCTGGCCAAGAAACGTTGATATTACCGATTCGGATACCAAACAGTATCCCGGCTGGCCAAGGACTATTCAGCAAACCGATAACTACGCGCGTAAGGCTGTCGCGTATCTTCCGACAATCGAAGTTCAAGGTATGACAAATCCCGTCATACAGATCATCGACGAATCGAACGGTGAAATTGTCTATACCCTGCGTATGAACGGGACATCCTGGAAACCCAGAGTTTTCAAGATAGAAGAATACACGGTCAAAATCGGCCGGCAAGGCACCGACCAAATGAAGACACTCACGGGAATCCGGCCCCTTGCAACTGGCCAGAGCAAGAAGTTAAGTGTGAAATTCTGACAATGTTCAGACAACTTAACCATAGATGAAAGGAGATGAGAAAGATGAAACGTTCGATTAAATTTTGGGTATTGATTCTCGCAGCGCTGATATGCCTGTTAGGCGAACGAGTCAAGGCTGAGCCGTGGGTAGTCCTCGAAGGCAAAGAAGGTCCGGGCAAGGGAAAGCACATTGTTTTTCTCGTTGGCGATGAGGAATATCGCTCGGAGGATTCCATGCCGCAGCTCGCCAAGATACTGGCGGTACACCACGGCTTCAAGTGCACTGTGCTTTTCGCAATTAATAAAGAAACTGGCGAAATCGATCCTAAGACATTGGATAATATCCCCGGCATGGAATATCTGGAAACAGCGGACCTGATGGTGATGTTCCTGCGTTTTCGCGAACTGCCCGATGACCAGATGAAGCGTATTATCGACTACACCAACTCAGGCAAACCGATCGTCGGACTGAGAACTTCGACACATGCGGTCAACTATGTGAAGCACAAAGACAGTCCCTATGCCAAATACAGCTTCCGGGACAAAGAATTTGACGGCGGGTACGGGCGCCAGGTCTTCGGCGAGACATGGATCAACCACTATGGACATCACCAGCGAGAAAGCACACGTGGCCTAATTGCCAAAGGTATGGAAGACCATCCCATCGTTAAAGGCATTGACGATATCTGGGGCGAGTCCGATGTTTATGGCATCACAACGCTAACCGGTGACAGCAAGCCGCTCATCATGGGACAGGTGCTTGCTGGCATGGACCCGAAAGACAAACCGAATCCGGATAAGAAACTGGTCCCAGTGGCCTGGACTAAAACCTATACGGGCGAAAAGGGCAAGACCTCACGTGTGTTCACCACGACGATGGGACATTCGTTTGACCTTAACAGCGAAGGTTTCCGCCGTCTCCTTGTCAACGCATGTTACTGGGGCATGGAAATGGAAGACAAGATTCCAGCCAGAAGCAAGGTAGATTTTGTCGGCCAATATAATCCAAATAAAATCGGTATGGGCAAGCACAAAACCGGCTTGAAGCCGTCATACCACAAGCTCCCGTAGGGGCGGTTCGCGAACCGCCCGTACTTCGGGCGGCCCTCTCGGCGCTGTTTACTTGTTGCCTCCGATGCTGAACAGGTGAGAGTAGGTCCGCAAGTACATTCTTCCGTCGGCGATAGCCGGTGTGGCGTGGCTCGTCTCTCCCAGGGGATTGATAGCCAGCAGTTCGTAGGTCTCGGCAGCCCTGATGACGACGGCTTCTCCATCCATTGTGATACAGTAAAGTTTGCCGTCCACCCAAACCGGCGAGCTGAAGAATCTGCCGGCGGGCTTTTCTTCCCAAAGCTGCCGGCCTGTAGCGCTGCGCCGGCAGGAAACATACCCGCGATCATGGAACGTAAAAAGCAGGCCTCCTCTTGCTACGGATGTGGGGACATACGGCCTGTATCCGCTGTCGATTTTGTACGCTTCTTTGGGCCGGATCGATCCGTCGCTTGAGCCGGGCCGAATGGCGGTCAGGCGCTTGCCGCTGCCACCGTCGCCGCAGGCGCCGATCAGCAATTCATCTGCGATGACAGGCGAACTGACGACGCGTGCCGGGAAGGCCGATACCACTTCCCATATCACCTTGCCCGTGCCTGGATCGACACTAGTCATGCCGTGGGCATAGCTGTTGAAGATCAACTGCGGTGTTCCGGTTGTCGGTGTATAAACACAGGGTGTCGAGTACGAAGTCTTGGGGCCGGTTTGCCGGTCCAATGTCCAGCGTGTCTCGCTCGTTTTACGGTCCACCGCAATCCAGATGCTCCTGGCGCCTTTACTGCTTCTGCTCTCGTGCTCGTGTGTAAAGATGATCATGTCATCGTGGACAATCGGCGAGCTGCCCGCGCCATGCTGGCAACGTACACCTTCAAATGTGCGTTTCCAGATTTCGATACCCGAGTGATCAAGTGCCGTGAGGATCGTTTCTTCGGGACTCGTCCAGAGTGTATAGACGTGGTCGGCGTCAACTGCCGGCGTTGCCGTGGCGTAGCTGTTGAGCTTGTTCGTGCGGTATTTGCTCAGCGCATATTCCTTTTGCCACAGCACTCCGCCGTCGGAGACACTCAGAGCCAGAAGCACGCTGTGTCCGGCTTGTCGGTCGCCGACGGTTACGAACAGCTTGTCTCCCCAGAGCACGGGCGAGGAGTGCCCCCCTCCCGACAGCTTGATTTTCCAGTTGTAATCTTTTTCCGTCCATTTGACGGGGATTGTCTTTGCGTGGCTAATGCCCTGCCCGTTTGGCCCGCGAAACCGCGTCCATTCCTGTCCCTGCGAGACCGACGCCGATAGGATGGCCAGGGCTGCCAGAAAACTTTGAAGGGACTGCTTACCGATTATTGCCGGAAAGCATTGTTTTATCATAAGAAATTTTCCTACTGATGGTTTAGCCGGAACGTTGTTTTCGGCTGCCGGTTTTACTTGCTTTCTTTTTTTGCTGCTTCCGGCCGGATCGAGCATCCTGCTCTGCCATGAACTTCTTCAGCACTGCCGGTGAAGTGCGATTCTCAAAGGAATTGAGCGCCGGATCGCCGGTTTTCTTCATCCAATCGAGCATCTCTTTTCGCATCCTGTTGATTTGATCTTCATAGACCGGATTATCGATCAGATTATGCCGCCCATCGGGATCATTTTTGAAATCGTAGAACTCTTCAACTACGCGGTATTGGAATAGTCTCACGCGGGCGTCGACAGAATCGTCCTCTTGAGCGGCGGCCTTCATCGCGTTGAATGTCAGGCCGGATTGCGATTCGTTTTTGAAAACTCGCCGGCCGTCCGACCACGGGTTGAAAATGTAGCCGAACCGGTGACTCTGCACGCATCGCATCGGGTAGCGATTGCGTCCCGATGTCTGATGAAACTGGGTGAAGACCTTATCGCGTTCGGGCTGCATTTTTCCCAAAAGGACCGGCAGGAACGAAGAACCGTCCATACCGCCGGGAGCAGGCACATCGGCTGCATCAAGCGCGGTCGGCATGAAATCTATGCCGGAAATAAAGTGTTGCTTGTCAATGGTGCCGGGTTTTATCCTGCCGGGCCAGGCGGCGATCAACGGCGTTCGCGTGCTGTGAAGATAGCAGTTGGTCTTGGCAAACGGGAGTGCCATGCCATTGTCCGAGAGGAACATGACCAGAGTGTTCTCTGCCTGGCCTGATTCGCGAAGTGCCCGTATTACCGCACCGACGGTGTCGTCGCACCGCCGGACAGAGCTGTAATACTGAGCGATTTCCTTCCGCACATCTGGCAGTTCGGGCAAAAAGCCGGGCACCTCGATTTCCTCGCCCTTGTACACACGCGAAGGGGCGGGGATATCTTTGAGCACCTTGGCAAATTTCTTCTGCTCTTGCGCGCTTCCGTGGAAGGGTCGATGCGGATCATGCGAATTAGCCATGAGGAAAAACGGTTGCTCCCGACCGGCGGCCTGCCGGAAGAAATCCCCGGCGAATTTGTAGTAGAGTACCGGATTACGACCCCAGCCCAGATCCTGGAAGTTTTCGATCATATCCCACTTGAACTTCTCGGGTGGCGCCAGATGTTTCACCTTGCCGAGTATGCCCTGTATATAGCCTGCCTTATGAAGCTGCTCCTGCAATGTCGGAACGCTCATATTGATAGGCTGAAAGCCTTCGGCGCCGTTGCGATGCGGGTATCGCCCTGTCATTAGAACAGACCGTGACGGCTGACAGACCGCTATCGTAATATGGGCGTGCTCAAAACGCACCCCTTCGGAGGCCAGGCGGTCGATGTTGGGTGTAATACCCGGCGTCCGTCCGCCGAAACAGCCCGGCGAATTCCAGTTCATATCGTCGGCGGTGATTAAAAGAATATTAGGCCGCTTTTGTTGCTCATTCGCTCCAAATGCCGAAAGCTGCCCTGTCGCCAACAATGCTGACCCAAGTCCCGCCGCCTTCAGGAATCTGCGGCGAGTAAAAACATCGCTCATAAGTTGTGCTCCTGTTTCGAGTCTCAAAGTGGCGACGGTTCGTGAACCGTCTCTGATTATTTATACGTGTTTATTTTTTGGTTGCTGTGGCCAGACCTTTTTCGGCCGCATCGGAAATGTACGCTTCATCCGG